>JANPIT010000269.1:0-6732 GCA_031425115.1 Opitutaceae bacterium
GGACGACACGTTTTTCATCGTGATCGAGGCCCGCGATCCGCGTTTTAATTTCGCCAACACCAAGGCGCTTCTCGAGAAGGCCGGCGGCACGGCCATCACGGAGCTGGAAGCCTGAGCCATGCGCCACGTCTATCTCGTCACTTTCTTTGTCTGTGTGCTGCTCGTTTCGATCCTGGGTTTCCGGGGTTCGAAGTTCACCGCGCCGCCGCTCGACGTGTTCCCCGAATGGGCGTTCCCCAGCATGGAACACCAGCCAAAATTCCGCCCGCAGTCCGAGAGCGTGTTCTTCGCCGATGGCCGATCCGATCGCACGCCGCCGGCCCACACCGTCGCCCGCGGCATGCTGCGGCTCGATGATCACCTGTATGCCGGCAAGGACAGCGCCGGCGCTTTCACGGCGGGCATGCCGGCGTCGCTGACGGTCGACCGCAGCTTTCTCGTCCGCGGTCAGGAGCGTTATCAGATTTACTGCGCTCCGTGTCACAGTGCGACGGGCGACGGCAATGGCATCACGAAGCGTTACGGCATGGGCGCGACGCCCACCTATCACGATGCGCGACTGCGCACGATGCCCGACGGCGAAATCTACAACACGATTACGGCGGGCAAGAACACGATGTTGCCCTACGCGGACAAACTCACGCCGGAAGAACGGTGGGCGGTTGTCGCTTACGTCCGCGCGCTGCAACGCGCTCAGCAAGGCACCGCGGCCGATGTCACGGACGCGAACGCCAAGAAATCCCTCGGCATCCAATGAGTTCCCACGTTGCAACCGCATCTGCTGCGGCCGTTCCGGCTGCGCCGTCGACCGCTTCGACGGCGAGCAAGGCACTCACGATTGGTCTCATTGGCCTCGCCCTGACCGTCGTCGGCATTTTCGTCTCCGGGCCCGCGAAGCTCGCGATGTCATATCTCGTCGGCGTGACCTATTGGACCGCGATCGCGATCGGCTTCCTCCTGTTGATCCTGATTCACCACATCGTGGACGCTTCGTGGTCCGCCGTGGTGCGCCGCCAGTGGGAGCACGCGCTCGCCGCCTTCAAGTGGCTCGCGGTTCTCTTCGTCCCTCTCGTCCTGGCCTCGTTGTTTTACGGCCACGGCGATCTCATCTGGCCTTGGATGAATCCCGAGCACGTCATCCACGGCGGTCACACCGTCGGCCACGATCCCCTCTACGTTAAAAAGTCGGGCTTCCTCAACACCACCGGTTTCATCATCGGCACCTTTGGGTCATTTCTGCTGTGGATGTGGGTATCGGCGCGTCTCCGGAAGGCGTCGTTCGCCCAGGATTTGGATGGTGACATCAAGTGGACGTTCATGAATCGCAAGACGGCGGCCTTCGGCCTTCCGATTGCCGCGTTTTCGCTGACCGCCATCGCGATCTTCTGGGTGAAGTCGCTCGAGTATCACTGGTTCTCGACGATGTATGGCGTCTGGTTCTTCGCCAACTGCGTGCGCGGCGCGCTCGCGATCACCGTCCTCATCATGATCTGGCTGTGGAATCGCGGGGACTACAAAGGCGTCCTCAATACGAATCATTTCCATTCGATAGGTATGCTCTGCTTCGCGTTCACGGTGTTTTGGGCCTACGTCACCTTCTCACAATATTTCCTAATCTGGAACGCCAACGTCCCCGAGGAAACCTTCTGGTATAACCTGCGCGAGTTGAACCACGACGGCTCCACGAACCAGTGGTGGTATGTCGGTCTTTACGGCATCCTCTTTGGCCACTTTTTCGTGCCGTTCCTCTACCTGCTTTCCTACAAGCACAAAGTCGTCCACTCGAAGATCAAGCCGATCGTCCTCTGGATCCTCGGCATCATCCTTCTCGATATGTGCTACAACATCCTTCCTGCCTTGAAGGATGAGCACGGTGACTCGCTGCCGTTTTTCTCGCTGCATCTGATCTGGGTGCTGACCTCCGTGGTGGGCGTCGGCGGCATCTGCGCCTGGGCCTACCTGCGCAGCCTCCCCACCACGAAATTAATCCCGATCCGCGACCCGCGTATCGGCGAGAGCCTCACGCACCATGAGTGATACCCCTCTCCTGCACCCGTCGACCGCGACGAGCCAACCGGCCCGCCCGGTTTCCCTTTTCACGATCGTATTCCTGCTGGCGGTCTTCGCCGCCTTCCTTCTCGTGATTCGGTGGTTCTATCAACCGTCGGACACCGCCGCTTTCAACGCGCGCGCGGATAATTACCCGTCCAAGAAGCAGGCGGAAGAAGTGCAATGGCGCGCGACGTCCGAGAGCCGGCGTCAGAGCCTGACCGCGCTGCAAGCCGAAGAGGCGAAGAAGACCGCGAGCTATGCCTGGGTAGACCAGCAAGCCGGCGTCGTGCAACTGCCGATCGAGCGCGCGATGGAACTCACCGCGCAGAAATACGGCGCGAAGAAGTAACGCGTCGCCCCACCTATCCGATGATCAACGCTCCGACCAACGCCGTTTCGGCCGAAGTCACCACCATGGACACTCAGGCCCGCGGCCCGCTGCTGCTGCTGCTGGGTTCGGGGTTGGTGTGGCTTGTGGCCAGTGGCATCCTCGCGCTCATCACATCTATTCAGCTGCACACGCCTGGATTTATGGCGGACTGTTCGTGGCTGACTTTCGGGCGCGCTCAGGCGCTGCGCGAAACCGCGTTTGTCTACGGTTGGGCGGCTAACACCGGCCTCGGCGTCGCTCTTTGGGTGCTGGGACGCCTCGGGGGCGAACCGCTCCGTGGCTTGAATTGGACCATCATCGGCACGCTCTTCTGGAATCTCGGCATCACCGTCGGCCTGATTGGAATCGCGACGGGTGACATGACGTCATTCTCGTTGCTGCAGCTCCCACGCTACGTGCTGCCCTTGCTCGCGTTTGCTTACGCGACGATTGCCATTTCCGGCGTGCTCGCCTGGTCGGGTCGCCGGAGCGAAGGCGCCTTCGCCGCGCAATGGTATGCGATCGCTGCGCTTTTCCTTTTCCCTTGGATGCTCGTGGGTGCTCAAGCCGTGTTGCTCTGGATGCCGGTTCGCGGCACCGTGCAGGCCATCGCGGCCGGGTGGTTCACTCAGGCCGCTTGGAGCCTCTGGCTCGCGCCGCTCGCTCTCGCTGGTGCGTATTACATCGTGCCGAAGGTCGCCGGCCGCGTGCTGCCGACCTACGAGTCTGCCTCACTGGGCTTCTGGACCCTGATGTTCATGGGCGCGTGGACCGGGGGTCGTCACCTCGTCGGCGGTCCGGTGCCTGCCTGGATCGCGACGATGGCCGTCGTCGCTTACTCGCTCCTGATTTTCCACTACCTGGTCATCCTGCTTAATTTCCGCATCGCGTTCAAAGCGGGCGGCACCTCCCTCAAATTCATCCGCGTGGGCCTCGTTGCCTACATGCTGGTGGGTATCCTGGAACTCATTACCTCGTTCCGGGTGATGGCGCTGCAGACTCAGTTCACCCACCTGGCCAGCGCGCTCGAGCAGCTCGGGCTTTACGGCGGCATCTCGATGCTCTTTTTCGGCTCGATCTATTACATCGTGCCGCGTCTGACCGGTAACCCGTGGGCCTCCGCCGGCCTCGCTTCCGGCCACCGCGTGCTGGTGATCCTGGGCGTGGTCCTCTCGGTCGCCGCGTTGAGCGTCGCTGGCTGCACGCAGGGCGCCGCCTTGCTGGATGCCAACGCGACCTTTGCCTCCATCTTCGGGCAAGTGCGCGGGGCGCTGCTGGTGAACACCGCGGCTCAGGCATTGTTGCTCGGTGCGAATTTGCTGCTCCTCCTCAATTTCGCCCGCACGGCCTGTGCTTGTTGCAAGCCGGGCGCCGTGCCGACTCAGAACCTGTTCCGTCAGCCTTCGAGCTTGGAGGCGCACGCGTCATGAAAAACGCCCCGACCTTTCTGATCGGCCTCTTCTCGGCGCTTGCGATTTCCTTTGGCGGCATCGTCCTCGGCTCCCATGCCCAGCTCGGCTCGCTCGCGCCTTATTTCGACGATGCCGAAAACCAGACGCATCCGCAGCGCACCGCTGGCATCGCATCGCGCGGGCAGCTCGTTTACGCGGACCTGGGTTGCGCAGCGTGTCACACCCAGCAGGTTCGCCGCCCCGGTTTCGGCAGCGATCAAGCCCGCGGCTGGGGTGAGCGGCAGAGCGTAGCGCGCGACTACATTCACCAAGCTCGCCCGCAGCTCGGTGCCTCGCGCATCGGCCCGGACCTTACCAACCTCGGCGGACGCAAGCCGCAGCCGCCCACCGCGGAAGCGCTTTACACGCTGCTACACGATGGTTCCGCGCAGCATCCAAGCTATCGTTTCCTTTTCGAGACTCGCAAACGGGAGGGTGAATCTGCCCTCCATAGTCGCAAGCCGGCCGGTGCTCCCGCTGATGTCGAGAGCGTGCCGACCGAGCGGGCGCGATCGCTGGTGGCGTATCTCCAGAGTCTGAATACGACCTACGACTATCCCGAGGCGCGTCCTTACTCGGCCCCGGCGGAGAAGAAGCCAGAGGGAGAGCAGAAGAAATGAGCACGCCTTCCCACCAACCCGATCCTCGCGTCGACCAGGCCGCGATCACCGACGCCAGCCTCATCGCCGCACACGAGAAGCTGCTGGGCAAGCAGCCCGACGAAAAGGCGAATTACCGCCTCTTGCCGCTCAACCTGTTGTTCCTTTTCAGCGGACTGATCTTTTTCGGGGGCACGTATCTCGGCCGCTACGCCGGTTATTTCAGCCCTGAGGTCTACAACGAAAACGCTCCGCCGCCCAAAGCCGGCGATGCGGCCGCAGCGGCTCCCGCCGCGGATCCGCTCGTGCTGGGCAAGACGGTCTACCTGGCGGTCTGTGCGACGTGTCACCAACCCACAGGCTTGGGCTTGCCGCCCGCATTTCCGCCTCTTGCTGGTTCGGAATGGGTCAGCGGTTCCGAAGATCGCCTGATCCGCATCGTGCTGCATGGCGTCCAAGGGCCCATTAAGGTTAAGGGCACCGAATATAACGGCGCCATGCCTGCCGCGGGTCCCGGCAGCGGCTTCAATTTGAATCCCGAGAAGGTGGCCGCCGTGATCACGTATATCCGCAAGGAATACGGCAACGGTGCTGCTCCCGTCTCAGTCGCCAAGGTGAATGACGTCAGGAGCGCTACTGGTAATCACGCTCCGTGGACCGCGGCCGAGCTCGAGAAAGTGCCGTAACGCTCCAGCGTTTTCGCCTCTCCCAACTCTTCAAGCCGCGACCATCGTCGCGGCTTTATTGTTTCGAAGCGTAGCCTATCTGGAGGCGCGTCGCCCTCCGCCGCGTGGGGCGAACGAAACGCGGCGAGGGCGCCGCGTCCCCACTGGAGGAAGGATTGTGCGAGCATGCGCCGGCCCGGGGCCAGCCCGACCAACAGCCGCTACTCCCCGAGCTTCTTCGCCGGCACCAAATACCCCTGCACGTAATCCCTGACCGACTCCGCTAGCGGGGTCATCGACCGTGCGTAACCGGCGTCGCGCAGTTTCGCCACGTCGGCCTTGGTATAATACTGATATTTCCCCCGTAGCACTTCGGGCATGTCCACAAAATCGATCTGCGGCGGCCGACCCAGCGCGGAGAAGATTGCCCTCGTCAAGGTGAGCCACGTATTCGCCTCGCCACTACCAAGATTGAACAGCCCACCTGCGCGCTGGCCTTGGGCGTTCTCCGCGAAGTGGATCGTCATCTCGATCGCGTCCTTCACGTAAAGAAAATCGCGCATCTGCTCACCGTCCTTGAACTCCGGCTTGTGACTCTTGAAGAGCTGCACGCGGCCGGTGGCGAGGATCTGTTGATAAGCCTTGTTCACCAGCGAGCGCATGTCGCCCTTGTGGTCCTCGTTTGGGCCGTAGACGTTGAAATACTTTACGCCGACGATCCGCGGCAGCCAGCCGACGCGCTGCGCGTGGAGGTCGAACAGGTGCTTGGAATAGCCATACATGTTCAATGGCCGCAGCCGTGCCAGGTCTTCGTCTCGGTCGTCCATCCCTTGCGCGCCATCGCCGTAAGTCGCGGCCGACGACGCGTAGATGAAGCGCGCACCGTTCGCGAGTGACCAGCCGGCGAGTTCTTTCGTGTAGCCGTAGTTGTTGTCCGCGAGGTAGGCCGCGTTCTTCTCCGTCGTTGCGGAACAGGCCCCGAGGTGAAACACGGTGGAAAATTTGCCGAAAAACGCCGCGTTCTGACTGAGACGGCTCCGAAAATCTGCCGCGTCGACGTAGTCCGCGAATTTTAGCGGCACTAAGTTTTTCCACTTCTCGTCGGACCCGAGGAAATCAGTCACGACGATATCGGATAGGCCGCGCTGATTCAGCGCCCAGACCAGCGCGCTGCCGATGAAGCCGGCGCCACCGGTGACGAGAATGCGGCCGTTAAGGGAACTCATGCCGAATTTTTTGACCGCGGATGGCGCGGATTACACGGATAAATTGCCGGCGCGGAGCAGCGCGCCTCGCGCCATCAGCGATTAGGTGTCTTTCGACAATTCCTTCGACCGAGCGGTCGCCGCGAGCACCGTCTCGCGAATCAACCCGCGAAAATCGCCGGCCTTCATCCGCTGCAATCCAGCGTAGGTCGTGCCGTTGGGCGATGTGACTTGGTCGCGCAAAATTTCCGGATCGATTTTTTTCCGCGCGAGCAGGCGTGCGGCGCCGAGGAGTGTTTCGACGGCGAGTTTTTCGGCGGTGTGGCGCGTGAGCCCGGCGGCAACGCCCGCGTCGCGCATTGCTGCGGCGAATTCGAAAACATACGCGGG
>JANPIT010000270.1:0-4010 GCA_031425115.1 Opitutaceae bacterium
CGCCTACTCGTCCTCGGTCGAGAAATTCCAACAGCTCGACCAACTGCTCCCTTCGCCCACCGCACAACGCAATGCGGCCGGCGCGCCCGGCGCCGCGTATTGGCAGAACCGTGCGGACTACACGATCGAGGCAACCCTCGACGAGAAACAGCACCGCCTCACCGGCCGCGGCACCGTCACCTACAAGAACTTTTCACCCGACGCGCTCACTTACCTCTGGCTCCAGCTCGACCCGAACCTGTTCGCCCGCGACGCTGACTCCCGCACCGTCGAGCGCGCGCCGGCCGACCTCGCCAAGGTCCCCTACGGCCTCGTCGAAGAGCTCCTCCTCCAGGAAACCTATTCGAGCAACCTCGTCGTCTCAGATATCAAGGACACCGCGGGTCGCGTGCTTCCGCACACCATCGTGAAAACGATGATGCGCGTCGACTTGCCCGTTCCCCTCGCTCCCGGCGGCACGTTCGCGTTCTCCCTCGCGTGGCACTTTAATCTCAACCACGTCAAAGCGGGTCACGACCGCACCGCCTACGAAATCTTCGAGCAAGACGGCAACGCGCTCTACACCGTCGCCCAGTGGTTCCCGCGCCTCGCCGCCTACACCGATTACACCGGCTGGCAGCACAAGCAGTATCTCGGCACCGGTGAGTTCACGCTCGAGTTCGGCGACTACGACGTCCGCCTGACGGTCCCCGACGATCACGTCGTCGCCTCCACCGGTGCGCTCCAGAATCCCGACGCCGTCCTCACCGCCGCCCAGCGGGCGCGTCTCCAAGAAGCCAATACCGCCAAATCTCCCGTCTTCATCGTCACGCCCGACGAAGCCCGCGCCAACGAATCCCACCAGCCCGCCGGCACCAAGACCTGGCACTTCCGCGCGGAGAACGTCCGCGACTTTGCCTGGGCGAGTTCGCGCAAATTCATCTGGGACGCCATGGGCGCCGCCGGCCACACGCACCAGGGCAAGCCCGTCCTCGCGATGTCGTTCTACCCGAATGAAGCGGTGCCGCTCTGGGACAAATACTCCACCCACGCCATCGCCCACACTCTCGACGTCTACTCCCGCTACTCGTTTCCGTATCCGTATCCCGTCGCGATCTCCGTCAACGGCCCCCTCCGCGGCGGCATGGAGTATCCGATGATCTGTTTCAACGGCCCACGCCCCGAGGCCGACGGCACTTACAGCAAGCGCATCAAATACGGCCTCATCGGCGTCGTGATCCACGAGGTCGGCCACAATTACTTCCCGATGATCGTCAACTCCGACGAGCGCCAATGGACGTGGATGGACGAGGGCCTCAATTCCTTCCTTCAACTCATCGCCCACGAGGAATGGGAGGCCAACTGGCCGCAGCGCCGCGACCCGCGCGAGATCAAGGCCTACATGCAGCGCCGCGATCGCGTTCCCGTCATGTCCAACTCCGAGTCGATCCACGATCTGGGCAACAACAGCTACGCGCAACCCACCGTCGCCCTGAACATTCTCCGCGATGTCGTCATGGGCCGCGAACTCTTCGACCACGCCTTCCGCACCTATTCGCAGCGCTGGATGTTCAAGCGGCCCGCGCCCGCCGATTTTTTCCGCACGATGGAGGATGCGAGCGGCGTGGACCTCGATTGGTTCTGGCGGGGCTGGTTCTACAGCACCGACCACGTTGATCTCGCCATCGACCAAGTCCGCTGGCTCCAGCTCGATTCCAGGGATCCCGCCATCGAGAAACCAAAAACCGAGCAGGAGAAAAAATCTCGCCCCGTCACGACCACGCGCGAACTCAACGCCCGCCTCCCCAAGCGCGTCGACCGCTTCCCCGAGCTCAAGGATTTCTACGACAGTTACGACGAATCCACCGTCCTCCCGAGCGAGAAGAAGAAATACGACGCCCTCCTCAAGGAACTCGCCGAGGCCAAGATCGATCCCGCGCTCCTGAAGACCGCGCGCAATTTCTATCTCATCGATTTCTCCAACATCGGCGGCCTCGTCATGCCCCTGCCCCTCCGCCTCGAATTCACCGACGGCACCACCGAGGATATGACGCTCGGCGCCGAACTCTGGCGCTATAACACGGAGAAATGCTCCAAGCTGGTCATGACCACGAAGCAGCTCCGCGCCGTCACCCTTGATCCCCGCGACGAGATGGCCGACGTCGAGATCGAGAACAACTTTTGGCCACGCCGCGCGGTGAAGACGAAGTTCCAGCTCTTCAAGGAAACGACGGACGGCAATCCGATGCAGGCACTGAAGAAGAAGGAGTCGCCCAAGGCGGAGCCCCCCAAGCCGTGACGACCAAGCCCTAACGGAGGATGTCGATTACGCACGTCATGTTCCGGTATTTCATGGAGACGCGGCGCCCTCGCCGCGTTCCGCCCGACCGCGACGAGGGCGTCACGGCTCCAGCATCAAGCCATCGAGCATCAACTTTTTTCGGGGTATTGATCGCATCGTTGGCGCTTTCCCTTTCCGCCCGCGCCCACCCGATTCACCGCTCGATTGCCGAAGCCGATTACAAAGCCGCCACCGCAACGCTGGAGATCTCGCTGCGCGTCTTCGCCGATGATTTCGAGGCGGTGCTGAGCACCCGGGCGAAGAAGAAAATATCCCTCGAGACGACGCCCGCCGCCGAGCTCGACGCGATTGCCCGCGCCTACCTGACGGAAAAATTTACCGTGAAGTCGGCTGGAGGCGCCGGCCCGGCGTTTCGCTGGATCGGTCGCGAGTTCAAGGACGCCGAGAACGAGCTCTGGTTCTACTTCGAGGTGTCACTCCCCGGCGGCGTCGCCGGGACGCGGATACATCACGCGGTGCTCGCCGACCACTTTCGCGACCAGCTCAACTCCGTCCTCGTGCGAGACGGCACTCGCAAAACGACCATGGTCTTTCTGCCGAATCACACGGAAAAGACGGTGCGGTTCCCGCCGTGATCTCGACGACCGCGACATTCTGGCTGTTCGCTTGACCCCCTCAGCCCAACGGCCACTTTCCGAACATGAGTTTGCTGCAATTAAAGCAGGCGGTTTGCCGGTTGACCAAACGTGATCGGCGAGAGTTGCACCTCTACTTGATCAGGCTCCAACACCGCACGCCCGAGTGGAAGCGCGCCACCGCGAAGCGCATTCGCGAGATGCAGGCAGGGAAGTTCGTGACGATCGCAGAGTTGGAAGCGCGTATCTCTCGGAAGTAGCTTGCAGCCATATCGGCCCGTTTTTTCGGAGTTTGCCGCCGAGTTTTTGGTTACCTTACCGAAACGCCGGCAGCGACAACTATTGCGGCGCGCTCAAGAACTCGCCGCTCATCCTTTTGTGATGAGCGACTATACTGAACAGGATCCCGATGGCCGGACAATCGACCATCTCGTCACAGAAGACTTTGTCTTCGCCTACTGGCTCGATCACGCGACCTGTTCCGTGTTGATCACCGAAATCGGTGACGCGCGATAGGCGCGATCTCTACACATCCCCGCCCTGCGGCCGCAGCACGATCTCCTCGACCACCGTGCGCCGCGAGAGCCGGTAAACATCGAGGAACGCCCGCGCCACATCTTCCGCCGGCATCATCCGCACTGGATCGACGCCGCTCCCTTTCCACGACGGTGAGACCGTCGCTCCGGGATAGACACAGCACACGCGCACGCCTTTGGCGCGCAGCTCCGCGCGCATCACCTTGCTCAGACCCGTCACGCCAAATTTCGCCGCGCAATAACCCGCTCCTCCCGGATACGCGCTCAATCCCGCGATTGAGCTCATGTTAAAAATATCGCCGCGCCCGCGCGCGATCATCCCCGGTGCCATCGCGCGCGACACCAGGAACACGCTGCGCAAATTCAACGCCACCATCCGGTCGAAATCCGCCACGCTCATTTCGGTGAACGGCGCGCCGGCGAATTTCCCGGCGTTGTTGATCAACACATCGACGCCGCCGAAGCGCTTCGTCACCGCGGTCGCCATGGTCGCGACCGCCGCCTCGTCGCTCACATCACAGGCCAACACCTCGACGGTCGCGCCCAGCTTCGTGCACG
>JANPIT010000271.1:0-13093 GCA_031425115.1 Opitutaceae bacterium
CGCGCGCTGTCGGGCCTGGCCTCGCGGCCTTCGGTGCAGCGGGCGTCCTCCCCGATCCGCAACTCAGCATCTACGGCAACAACGGCGTCGAGCTCTTCCGCAATAATGGTTGGGAATTTGGGCCGGACGCCAGTCGCCTCCCGCTCTACTCCAAAGCGGTCGGCGCCTTTCCTCTCTCCGTAGGGAGCCGTGACTCCGCTTTGGCTGACTCGGTGTCCGCCGGCGCGTATACGATCCAAATCACCACGCCCTCCGGTCGCGGCGGCGTCGGTCTCGCCGAACTCTACGAACTCGATACCAACGGCCGCACCGTCAACCTCTCGACCCGCGCCCGCGTGCGGACTGGCGACGGGGTGTTAATCGGCGGCTTCGTGGTCCAAGGACCGGCCTACAAGCGGATGCTGATCCGGGCGGTGGGCCCCACGCTCAGCGCGTTTGGTCTCACAGACGCCCTCGCAGATCCCATTCTTACCGTTTACTCCGGGCAGACGATCGCTGCCAGCAACGATCGCTGGGAAGCGTCGGATAACTCTGCGGCCGTCGCGTCCGCGAGCCGGAGCGCCGGGGCGTTTGCCTTGGCCCCGAATAGTCAGGACGCCGCACTGTTAATCACGCTCCCTCCCGGCGCCTACACGGTCGAGGTGCGAGGCAAGGGCAACAGCGAGGGTGTCGCGTTGCTCGAGATCTACGAGGTGCCATAAGCCAACACGCTCCCGTCGACGTAGGCCGGGCGCCCGCTCCACCGCGGAGAAGGAAGGAAAGCTTTTCAGGCGTGCCGCCGAGATTCGCGTCTCCGGTTGCCGGATGATCCTATTGATACCGATGGCTTATGAGATCTGGACTTTCCTGGGCAGCGTCGTGGGCTCCGGGCGGGCCCGGTTGGACGGGGTATCAACAAGCGGCGCGCCCGGAGGTCGCGGCCCTACCTTACTAGCGGCAGTGCAGTCAAAAAACCAGCAGCTGTTGGGATGCAGTCTCGCTCCCGAATTTTGGCCGGCCCCGAGCTCTGAAAACACAAGAGCCGCTCCCGATTAAGGAGCGGCCCGTGTGACCTAACACCAAGCAAACCGTTAGAACTACAAACATTCACCGTCCCTGCGGACAGTGCTGACTACATAGGGATAGACGGGCTCGAAGTCGAAACGCTCAAAATTTGCGGAATTATTTTCGCACAAGGCGCCTCATTTCTGCAAAACACTCTTGGAGCGTATTTTGAACGACGCAGAATCGAGCGATATATTTTCTGAAGGCGATTCTCCGCTCAATCCGGCATCGTCGACTCGACGCGGATTTCGTCCGGCAGAGGAACGCGCGGAGGGTGCGCTTTCAGGGGATAACGGAAAAGATGCCCCTCGTAGTTACGAAAGATGATCTCGTCCTCCGTTACCTCTTCCACGTAGTCCGGATTAATTGGCACTTTGCCCCCACCGCCGGGTGCATCGATCACATATTGAGGCACCGCGTAACCCGTGGTATGCCCCCGCAGCGCCCGGATGATTTCCAGCCCTTTGCGGACATCGACTTTGAAGTGCGCGCCGCCGGTGATGAGATCCATCTGATAAAGATAATACGGCCGCACCCGCATCCGCAGCAGTCGATGCACCAGCGCCTTCATCACGTCGGCATCATCGTTGATGCCCTTCAGCAACACGCTCTGGTTACCGAGCGGCACCCCGGCAAACGCCAGCCGCTCGCAGGCAGCGCGCAGTTCTGCGGTCGCTTCCTTCGGATGATTCACGTGAATGCTCATCCAAACCGGGCCATATTTTTTAAAAATTTCGCACAGCTCAGGCGTGATGCGCTGCGGCAGGAACACCGGGATGCGTGAACCGATCCGGATAAACTCCACGTGCTTAATGGCGCGCAGCCGCGCGATAAGATGCTCGAGCTTGCGGTCGGACAACAGCAACGGATCGCCGCCCGAAAGGAGCACATCCCGGATTTCCGGGTGCGCTTCGATGTAACGAAGCCCTTGCTCGTATTCCGGGTGGAAATTGTAGTCCTGCGCGTTCGAAACCAGCCGACTCCGCGTGCAATACCGGCAATAAGCCGCACATCGATCCGTCACCAAAAAGAGCACCCGGTCCGGATAACGGTGCACCAGCCCCGCCACCGGCGAATGCTCATCCTCGCCCAAAGAATCGAGCATCTCGCCCTCCGAAATCACCATTTCCCCCGCCCGCGGGATCACCTGCTTGCGAATCGGGCAGTCGGGATCGTCGCGATCGATCAGATTGAAAAAGTAGGGCGTTATCGCCAGCGCTAGTTTCTGGTTCGCGTGATCGCAGCCGGCTTTTTCGTCCGGCGTGAGGGTCATCAACCGCTCAAGTTGCTGCGTCGTCGTGATCCGGTTCTTGAGCTGCCACGTCCAATCACTCCAGTCACTTTCCGGAATATGTTGCCAGAGTCCCTGGCCCTCGAACCAGGCAGCGCGGTCTTCAGTGTAAGGCATTCGTTCGCGGAAGAGTTAGGAGGCGAAATTAGGGCTGTCAAACGGCCACCCACGAATGACCCGCCGCGCGGGGCCGCACCTCCACCGGTGACAGATTCAACGCCCACCCTCGCCAGAATCCTATAACTTTTCCGCGAAACCACTTGGCACCACGCACCACACGCAGTTTCGTTCGGCTTTAATGTCCACACCCAAGCCCGCAATTCTCGCGCTCGAGGATGGTTCGATTTTTCGTGGTCGCGCCTTTGGCGCCGACGCCACGGTTTCCGGCGAATGCGTGTTCAACACGTCGATGACCGGTTATCAGGAAATCCTCACGGACCCTTCCTACTTCGGCCAGATCGTCACGATGACGGCGGTGCAGATCGGCAACTACGGGGTAAACGACGAGGACACCGAGGCCAGCGTGCCGAAGTGCTCCGGCTTCGTCGTCCGCGAGCTGTCGCCCATCGTGAGCAACTGGCGCAGCAAGCTCGGGCTGAGCGACTACCTAAAGAAATACGGGATTCCCGGCATCAGCGAAATTGATACGCGTGCCCTGACCAAAAAACTCCGCGTCGATGGTGCGATGAAGTGCTGTCTCAGCACCCTGCCGATCAGCGAAGCCGACGCCGTCAAGCAGGCCCGCGCCTGGGAAAGTATCGTCGGCGCCGATTACGTGAAGGACGTCACGTGCTCCGCTCCCTACATCTGGCAGGCCGACGATGTCGCGAATCACAATACGCCCTACATGCCCGTCGGCACGACGATGAACGCGCCCGGCATCCCCGCGAAAAAATTCCGCGTGGCCGCCTTCGACTACGGGGCCAAGCACAGCATTTTCCGGAAGCTCGTGAACCACGGCTTCGAAGTTCAGGTGTTTCCCGCAAAAGCCGGCCCGGAGTTCATCCGCGAGCACAACCCCGACGCGGTGTTCCTCTCGAACGGCCCCGGCGACCCTGCCGCCCTGCCTTATATCCACAAAACGGTGACGTCGCTGCTGCCGGAATACCCGATGTTCGGGATTTGCCTCGGTCACCAGATGCTGACGCACGCGCTCGGCGGATCGACGTTCAAACTGAAGTTCGGTCACCGCGGCGGAAACCAGCCAGTTAAAAACCTCGAGACCGGCCGCGTTTCGATTACGGCCCAGAACCACGGCTTTGCCACCGACGCCAAGTCGATCGAAAGCCGCGGCGCGAAGATCACCGAAATCAATCTGAACGACAACACGGTGGAGGGCCTCCGGCACGCGACGCTCCCGGTCTTCAGTGTGCAATATCACCCCGAAGCCGCCCCCGGTCCGAACGACGCTGACCCGCTTTTCGTCGACTTCTACAAGCTGATCGAAGCGCGGAAGGCCGGAAAAATTTGACGCGAATTCAGAACCCAAGAAACCAGGAATCGAAACTCTGATTCATGGCTTCGTGGCTTCGGAATTAAAGAAATTTCAGCGGGACAAATCTGGAACTCAGGAAATCAGGAAGAAGCAGCAACGAACGGGTGCATACTTTCCCCCGTAAGCCGTTTCCTGAGTTCCTGATTTCCAGATTGGATTGTTCAGTGTTTCTTTTAATCACCCCAGCCAGTCCTCGAACTTCACCGCGTCTTCCGGCGTGTCGACGCCGATGGTCGGATCTTCGGTGACGTCGCAGGCGATTTCGTAGCCGTTCTCCAGCACGCGGAGTTGCTCCAGTTTCTCGATTTGCTCCAGCCGACCTGCCGGAAGCGTTGCGAATTTTTGCAGCAGATCCTTGTGATAGCCGTAAAGCCCGAGGTGCTTGAGGCACGGATTCGTCTGCACCCACGCATCGTCAACCACTCCGCCTCGATCACGCGCGAAGGGTAGCGGTGAACGGGAGAAAAAAAGCGCCCGCCGCGCCGCCGTCGCGAGCACAACTTTGACCTGATTCGGATTGGCAAAATCCACCGCCCGCCGAAAAGGCGTCGCAAGCGTTGCCATCGGCGCCCCGCCGGACAGCAGCCGCGCCAACATCCGAATCTGCCCTCCCGTCACCAGCGGTTCGTCGGCCTGCACGTTGACCACGTGTTCCGCCCCGACCGAGCGGTTTGCCTCGGCCAGGCGGTCCGTGCCCGTCTGGTGCGTCGTATTCGTCATGATGACGTTATAGCCGGCCCCCGCCACGCAGTCTCGGAGCAGCTCGTGATCGACGGCAAAATACAGCGGAAACTCCGGGGCTTGGGTAGAAATCCGCTCGGCCACCCAGAGCAGAAGCGGCCGTCCCTTAATGGGGTGCAACAGTTTGCGCGGAAATCGCGTCGACTCCAGGCGACATGGGACGATGATTGCGGTCTGTGCCATCGCGCGGCAGCCTGATCTCCGGTTTTTGGGTTGCAAGCCACCGCCACGGCCCGGATTTTGGCCGGTCTTTCCCGCCGACATGAACAAAAGCGACGCCTCACCTGCCACCAATTCCCTCACCAAGGAACTGGTTGTGCAGAACAAGATGGGCATTCATGCCCGGCCCGCCGCCATGATCGTGCGCATCACGAACAAGTTTAAGGCGGAAGTTTTTGTAGAAAAAGACGAGGAGCAGGTGAACGGGAAGAGCATCATGGGCCTCATGATGCTCGCGGCCGGCAAGGGCTCGAAAGTGAAGTTCATCGCCACCGGCGCCGACGCGCCAAACATGCTCGGCGAGATCGAGGCGCTCTTCACCCGCAAGTTCGACGAGGCCTGAGGCACCAAGCCCAAGCGCAAAGACGCCAAGAGGCGCAACGGCTGACGAAGAAGCTACCGTTCCTCTTCCCCCGCTTTAATTCCGCTTTTGCGAACCTTCGCGGTCCTTCGCGTCTTCGCGCTTAACTCCAGTCGGTTGGCGGCTAGAGCCCGAAAAACGCCCGCGCGTTCGCCGTCGTGATCGCGGCCAATTCGTCGTAGCGCACCCCGAAAACCTCTTTCGCGGCAAACTCAGCCGTGTGCCGCACAAAAGCCGGCTCGTTGGGCTTCCCGCGGTGCGGCATCGGCGTCAGATACGGCGCATCCGTTTCGATCATACAGCGCGCCAGGCCCTGCGCCTTGGCCGCCGCGCGAATCGTGTCCGCGCTCTTGTAAGTGAGAATCCCCGTGAACGAACCGAAGCCGCCCCGCCGCGTCAGTTCCGCCATCTCCGCCTCGCCCTCCGTGAAGCAGTGAAGCACCACGCGGCTCCACGCGACCCCGCTCGCATCGATCAGCTCCACGCACTCGCGAAACGCTCCGCGCGAATGCACCACGATCGGACATTCGAGCCGCTGCGCGAGCACGAGCTGGGCCGTGAAAGCCGCCCGCTGCCAGCCGAGGATCCGCTCCGCCTCCGCGGCATCCTTCGGCAAGTGAAACCGATCAAGCCCGCACTCACCCAGCCCAACGGGTCGGTCAGGCGCGGCGTCCTCGCCCCGCTGCGGCTCGCCCGCCCGCTCCGCCGCCGCCCAAAACGCCTCCATCTGCGCCACCGCGACTTCCCACGCCGCGTCCACCGAGCAGGGATGCAGCCCAACTGTATAATAAACGAATCCGCGGTGCTGCGCGGCGAGATCCCGATAGAGCGCCCAATCCCCCGGCGACGTTCCGATCGTGATCATCGATTCGACTCCGCTGGCCCTCGCGCGCGCGAAGGCGCCGTCGAGGGTGCCTTGACGGGCGAACGACTCCAGGTGCGTGTGCGTATCGATCAGCGTCATGTCACTTCAGGTAGAGCGCTCCGTATCGTTCCTGCAAATACCGCACCAAATGCCGCGGCGACAGCTCCGCCCCGGTTACGCGCTGCACCAACTCCAGCGCGCTGAAGCGCCGACCGTGCGTGTGAATATTTTCCCGCAGCCAGCCGAGCAGCCACGAGAAATCGCCCCGCCCGAAATCCTCCTCCCAATCCGGGCGGAGTTCGCGCGCGCGGGCCCAAAGCTGCGCCGCGATCATGTTGCCCAGGCAATAACTCGGAAAATACCCGAACGCCCCGTCGCTCCAATGCACGTCTTGCAACACGCCTTCACGATCCGTCGCCGGCTCTAGCCCAACGAGTTCGCGCGAGGCCGCCCGCCAGGCTGCGGGTAAGTCGCGCACGGCCAGTTCGCCGCTGAAGAGTTTTTTCTCGAGTTCGAAGCGCAGCACGATGTGCAGATTGTAGGTCACCTCATCTGCATCGACGCGGATGAGCGTGGGCTCGACGGCATTCACCGCGAGGTGGAGATCGGCGGAACTCAAGTGCGCCGTTTGCGCCGGAAAGAGTTCCCGCCAGCGCGGCTCGAAATGCCGCCAGAACGCCCCGCTCCGCGCCACTTGATTTTCCCACAGCCGGCTCTGTGATTCATGCACTGCCATGCCCGCGTGGATACCGAGGGCAGTGCCCAGTTGCGCCGCCGGCAAGCCCTGCTCGTAAAGGCCGTGGCCGGTTTCGTGAATCGATCCGAAGAGTGCATCGAGCGGCTGATCTTCTTTGTAGCGCGTCGTCATTCGCACGTCACTGCCCGTGCCGGAACAAAACGGATGCAGCGACACATCGATCCGCCCTCGCGCGTAATCGAACCCTAGTCGCTCCGTCACCTCCCGCAGAAACACCCGCTGCGCCTCGACCGGAAAGTCTCGCAACCCCGCGCCGATGGCGCGCGCCCGCTCCGCCTGCGGTGACCCCGTGATCGCGCGCACCAGCGGCACGAGCTCGCGCTTCAATTCATCGAATAGCCGCTCCACCGTCGCTGCCGTCAGCCCCGGATCGTGTTTATCCAACATGTAATCGTAGGGCGCGTCACCGCGGCCCAGATAGGTCGCCTCGCGGCACGCGAACTCCAGGTTCTTTTCCAGCACCGGCGCATAGCTCGCAAAATCATCGGCCGCCTTGGCGCGGGCCCACGCGTGATATCCCCGACTGCCCTGCGCGGCTTTCTCGCGCACGAAGTCCACCGGCAGTTTCGTCGCCCGCTCGTAGTCGCGCCGCGCATTCGCCACGATCGCAATTTCATCCGACGTCAGTTCCGCTTGCTGTCGCCCCAACTGCGCGAGCAACTCCCCGAAGCGCTCATCGCTCACGGCCGCGTGCTGCACCTCCGCCAGCACCACGTGCTGCGCAGCGCGTTGCTCCGCCGCGCCCGGCGGCAGATTCACCTGCTCGTCCCACGCCAACAGCTCACCGACGGTGCCCAGGTGGTGCGCGCGTTGCACCCGCGCGATCAGTTCGGCCATCGTTGTCTCCGTGGTCATTCGCCTTTAATGGACGACGACCGCGCGCGGAAGCGAGCGTGTTGTCCGCACCGAAAATCGCTTGCTCCGCCTCCCCGCGCCGACGAGACCTCGGAAGTGGAAAAGCCCAGCCTGCCCGCCGCTGCTCCCGACCGCCTCTGGTCGCTCGATGTGCTGCGCGGCGTGTGCGCCGGGGTGGTGTTCCTCAGCCACTGGCATCTCTGGTCGAATTTCACGCCCGTCGGCGTGGGCGAGCGGTTCATCCGCGAATTCGGCGAGCGCTTGCACGATGCGGTTGCGCTCCTCACCTGGCCGACCGGCGGGCACCACCCCGCCGTGATTGGCTTTTTCGTGCTCAGCGGTTTTTGCATTCATTATCCGTTCGAACGCCGCGCGCTCGCCGGCGAACCGCCGCCCGGGTGGGCCGACTATTTTCGCCGCCGTTTCCTGCGCATCATGCCGGTTTACTGGGCCGCCTGCGCCCTCGGGCTGCTCTTCGTGCTCGTGGAGCATTCGGCGCCGTCGGGCAGCCCTCTGCTTGCGTTGCACGCGAAGTCCTCAGTGTGGGACAACGTTGCCCGCTTCGTGGCGCTGGCCGGCGTCTACCCGCAGGAGATTTTCGCCGGCAATTACATTCTCACCACGGTCACCGTGGAGATTTTCATGTATGCGGCCTACCCGTTGTTCCACCGCCATGCGATGCGGGGAAACTGGACGCAGCTCGGCGGGTTTTTCCTCGCGCTCCATCTCCTCGCCATCGGGTTGCTGCGGTTTTTCACGCCCTACTGGGTTTTTAACAGCATCTTCATGCTGGGAATTTTCTGGCACGCCGGCGCGTTCGCCGCCCACCGCTACCTTGCCCGACGGGCGAACGTATCCGGTTGGTGGTTGCTTCTGTCGTGGGTCGGGTTTCTCGCGCTCAAGGCCACGCCGCAATTCTACGGCCTCAACCTTCTGAAGCAGGCCATGTGGGGATTGATCTGCGCGGTCGGTATTCTCTGGGTCCTGCAGCGCGAGGCCCGCCACCCGGGTGCTGCTGGTAGTCGCTCCATCGCCGCCTTCCGGTCACTGGGCGATCTCAGCTACAGCCTCTATGCCGTGCATACGCCGGCCATCATGCTCGCGACCTGGACGCTGCTGCGCGCCGGCGTCCACAACTACTCCGTGCAACTCGCCGCCACCCTCGGCGCATCGCTCGCCGCCACGCTCGCCGTCCACTTCGGGATCGAACGCGCCTTCTACCGGCCCCGCCGCCCCACGCTCGACCGGTCTATTCAAATGCCGCTTCGCCGCGCTCGATGATAACGTAGCTCCCGCTGGCGTGCAGCCCGATGGACGGGCCACCGCCGTTTACCCGCCCCATCACCTGGCGCAGGCCCAGGCCGCTCGACTCGAACTCACGTGAGAACCCTCAATTCGCGCGCACGGCGATACCGCCGCCGCTCGAGCGCAGCTTTAGCAGCGGACCGCCGCCATTGACCGCCCCGGCCAGGCGGCTCCGATCGCGACTCGCTTTCTCCAAGGTCAACGTCAGCCCCTCGGCATCGACATCACCGCCGCTGGACGAGGCATCGAGACGAAACGCCGCCGTCTTGTCGACCGACACCCGCACACTGCCACCGGACGTGCTCAACGAGCATTCTTCTTTCAATGGCCCCGTAATGTTTGCGCGAATACTGCCACCACTGGTGTGGGCGCGCAGCGTGTTGGCCACGGCGTCGATTTTGATGCTGCCACCCGAGGTGGAGAGATCGGCCGTCCCGGCCACGCGCCCGACGGAAATATTTCCGCCCGAGGTCTTGAGTTCCACCGCGCCCCTCGCTCCTTCGAGTGCGATGCTGCCGCCCGAGGTTTTGGCGTCCACCACCCCACCCATCTTGCCGAGTTTGATGCCACCGCCCGACGTGCGAAGCTCGGCCTTCCCGTTAAGATCTCCGACGGTGATGCTGCCACCCGACGTGTGCAGTGCAGTCGCGTAGTTCGCTGGAACCGTCACCACGAAATCCACCTGCACCGGCGGCCATGAGCCCATGCGAAAACCCGACGGCCTCCGGTCATACTTCGAGACGACCCGGAGATCGTTGCCATTTAGATCGAAGCTGAGCTCGAGCTTTTTCAGAAGTTCGTCCGCTTCCGCTTCGGAGTTGGCGCGGATATTCTGCTTGGCCGTCACGCGAATCACCGAGTCGTTGCCAGGCGAGACGCGAATTTCACCCCCTTGGGTTTCAACCCGCAGTGTGCCCGCGCCTGTGACCGAAAAAAATTTCTCAACGACACGATCGACCCGCGCTTGGACGATGACGGCGGAAACGGTGGCGAAACCGGCCGCGAGAATAAAACGAAGGGAGGTATTCATGCAGGGCGAAAACACGCCCACGGCCCGAAAGTTACAGGAATGTCGGCGCAGGGCGCCCCACCGACTAAACCTTCGCGCTATTATCGCACTTGAAGTGGACCTGGGAACGCCGCTGCGCGTGCTGCCGGAGCGCCGACGTCTGCGCCGGATCACGGCGCTGAAACAGAAATCGTTGGCGGGAGGCAGCCTCCTCGGCCGCGGCCAGCGCAGAGATGCAAACGAGCGCCTCGATTTTTTCCGGAAGCCGGCGGGCCGGAAATCCGGCATGCTGGGCCAGCCAGCGCACAACTTCGTGCAATGGCTCAACTGTAGTCGGTGCGCTTGTCATCGCACCAGAGTCGCGCTCCACGCCGGTTCGTCAAATCCAACCCGCGCGACGCCCGGGCCGATCAGAAACGGCCGCTTCACGAGATTTCCGTTCCCTGCCAACAGCGCGATCGCCGCGGACTCGGACATCGCGGGCAGCTTTTCGCTCAACTTCTGCTCGCGGTAGTCGCGACCCGCGGTGTTGAAAAGTTTGCGCAACTCGCCGTCGTGCGTCGCCAACATCGAACGTAATTCAGCCACGCTCGGCGGCGTGTCCCGAATCGCCCGCTCTTCGAATGCGAGATCGTGCGCACGCAGCCATTTGGTCGCGGCGCGACACGTATCACAATTGGCCAGGGTGTAGATTTTAAGCATGGCGGCGGCACGTTTCATTTCACCTCCGTCCAAGAAGGGCGAAAACAAAAAGCCTCCGACCGCGAACGGTCGGAGGCGAAGAAACTATTATTGAGTGACCCGATTATGGGCCGACCGCGGGAACACCAGCGGCCGTGTCAACCCGGCCGAGAGCGAGACCGTAGGCCTCATAATCAGCGGCGAGCTGGGTGCGGGCATTGGTCCACTCAGCGTCATTGGCCTTGCGGGCGGCGCGGATGCTCTTCTTCAGCGCGGCGGCCTTTTCCTTCACGTCGTCATCGGCGGTCTTGAAGGTGCGGCGACCATCCGTGCTCATCTGCGTGGCCGTGCTGCGGAACGAGCCCATCGCATTTTCCGATGTCTTCATCCGCGCTTCGATATCGGCGATGAGTTGCTCACGCGTTGACATCGAGGCGCTGCGGATCGTCGGGGCAAACGTCACGGAATCGATCGAACTCGCGACTGAGACGTTCGAGCGACCGGTGGGGAGCAGGCCCGGATCTGCCGCGATCACCGTGGGTGACGGGCTGACGGCCGGCTGTAAAATTGCAACGCGAGCCGCGGGTGTGGGTGGCTCGATATTGGCGACCGGTGAATTGGCGCCGAGCTCGTCGATCGCCTTGCCGTCGGGTGCTTTGACATCGTCAAACACGCGGGCGGCCGGGAACGGTGCACGGCTCCAGTTGCTGCCGTCTTTCACCGCGGGCGGCGTGATGACAGTGGGTCTGGAGGAGTTGGATTGCGCTGAAGCGGAGGAAAGACCGGTGGCGAGAACCGCGCCGATCGCAAAGGAAGTAACGAGACGTGAGGGAGTATATTTCATGGTGGGTGAGATCCTCGATGAGGTTCGCCTCCTTAGTTCGCGTCGGCGTATCCACGTTGCACATTCACCGTCAGATAAACTTTGGAACAGCACGCGTCCCGCATCTTGCAATCCCGGCAGCCGCCCCAGCTCGCGTGGGTGCGATGCCCCAGTGGATCAACCCGCGGCGGTCCCCATTTGACCCGCGCCAAATCCCCGCGCCATGATGCGCGCGATGGGCTCCATCCTAGAAGTCAACGACCTGCGCGTTCAGCGCGGACGCATCACGATTTTAAACCGTGTCTCCTGGCGCGTGCAGCAGGGAGAACACTGGATTATTCTCGGCGCCAACGGCTCGGGCAAAACGTCACTCCTCAAAGCGCTGACCGGATATTTGTCACCCACGTCCGGCGCGTTCGCCCTCCTCGGCCAGCGCTACGGCACGTGCGACTGGCGCGAGCTACGATTTCACATCGGCGTCGTCACCAGTGCGTTCACCGCATCGATCCCGCCCTCGGAGCGCGCCGTCGACACGGTAATCAGCGGAAAATATGCGCAGCTCGATCTGTGGCATCGCGTCGCGCCGGGCGATCGAGCGGCGGCTCTCCGGCTGCTCCGGGCGAGCGGACTGCTCGCTCTCGCGGAGCGCGAGTGGGCGTATCTCTCGCAGGGGGAACGCCAACGCGTGCTGATCGCGCGAGCTTTGATGGCGAAGCCGCGCTTGCTAATTCTCGACGAGCCCTGCGCCGGACTCGATCCAGTGGCCCGCGAGAATTTTTTGCAGTTTATTGACATCCTCGCGCGCCGTCGGGCGGGCCGCGCACCGGCTCTCGTGCTCGTAACGCATCACGTCGAAGAAATCATGCCGGCCTTCACGCACGCGCTGTTGCTCCGCCAAGGCGAAGTGCACGCCGCGGGCCAGCGCGCGAAGCTCCTCACTTCGAAAAATCTTTCCGCCCTGTTCGGCGCGCCGTTGCGGATTATTCGGGCGGGCGGGCGTTTGCGGCTCGCCCCGCGCGCGACGTGAATCCCCTCGCTGACGCAATCGACGCGCTCGGGCTCACGAGCCTCTGGACTTACCTCGCGCTTTTCCTCGCAGCGTCGCTGTTGATGATTTGGCGACTCGAGGCGTTGCTCGAACACGGCCTCGAGGGCACGGCCCTCGGCACGCTCGTGATGCCCTACTGCTCCGGGCTGGGAAATTTGATTTTCGTCGCGCTGGCCGCTTCACGCAACGTGCCCGGCCAGGAGGTGCTCACCAACTGCCTCGTCAACAATGTCACCAACCTCACGCTCTTGCTCGCACTCCCGGCCTTGTTCTGGGGCCTGCAACTCGGGGGTGGAAAAAAGGCGACTAAAGGCGGCGCGGGCAAGAAGAACGCCGCCGCGGTCAGCGCTGCACTCGAGCAACAACTCAATCGGCTCTCACTCCTCCTCACGCTGACGGCCGGACTTTTCTTCAGCGGCATCACGTGGGCCCTCGGCGCCGATGGCACGCTCGATCGGAGCGACGGCCTCGTGCTCGTGGGCCTGTTTCTTTTTTGGCAGAGCTTCCAGGTCTTCGACGTGTTGAAGCACAACGTGCGGCAGCGCTCCAGTTTCGGCCCGGCTTTCTACCTGGATGCGTTCATCGTGTTGCTCGGCGCG
>JANPIT010000272.1:0-6720 GCA_031425115.1 Opitutaceae bacterium
CCCGCTGTCGCCGCGCGCCGCATAGTGCCGGGCCAGATCGCGGGCGTTCACGGGGTTCATCTGCTCACGCCAAGCCGCCTCGAGTGGGGCCAGCTCCCGGTCCGCCTCCTCCCCGCGGCCGAGCCACGCCAGCGTCAGCGCCAGTTGGTTCCGGTAGCGGTCGGATTTCGGGTCGGCCGCCAAGCGTCCCCGCAAGACTGCCTCCGCCGCCTGCCACTGCGCCCGCGCGAGGTTTTCCTTCCCCGTCCGTTGATAGGCGAGCGCCGGGAGCCACGCCTTCGGACCCACGGCCGCACTGTCCTCCAAGTAGTCCCGCGGCGTGAGCGCCGCCGCGGCCACGGTGGCGTCCACATCGCGCTCCAGCACCCCGCACAGCATGCCAAAATAGACCGCCCGGTCCTCCGTCCGATCCCCCGGGGACAGTTGGTTGAGCGTCGCACGCATCGCCCGCACATCGCCCTTCCACTTTAGGGCCAGCAGAGCCCTGCCGGTTAACGCGGACCCAAACGGCTGCAGTTGGAGCACCGTCTCGTATTCCTCCCACGCGGCCGGAAAATTCCACGCGGGACTCCAGGCCACCGCCAGATCGTAGTGTGCGAGCGCATCCCTCGGATCGCGCCGCACCGCCTCCTGCAACACCCACAATCCTTCGGCCACGCGCTTGGGCTGCACGCGCAACATCACGCCGAGCGCGCGCCGGATGCGATTGTCTCCGGGGTGCACCGCCAAGGCCCGCCCGAAAATCTCCTCCGCTTGAGCATACGCCCGCTGGGTGCTGGCGACCCGCCCTTGGGCGAGCAACGCCTCTGCCTCGTTCGCATCGAGCGCCAGCGCCCGATTGGCAAACGACTGCGCATCGCGCGCCCGCTGCACGAACTCGTCGCCCACCGCAAAGCCGCGAAACAGATACGCCGCCTGCACGTGCGCCCGCACGCCCCAAACAAACGCCACCGTCGGCTCCGCGTCCGTCGCCCGCTTCGCGAAGTCATCCGCCAGCGCGAGATCGTCGCGCCCGAAACCCACCTTGTCGTAGAGCGCCCGCGCCCGCTGCGCGAACTTCACACCCTCGCTCACCACCGGTGCGGTCGGTGCCACCGCCGCGGTCGGCGGGGATGGCTGGCGTTCTCGTTCGCGTTCGCGCTTGGGCTGCCAGAGCGGCTTCAGGGCGAAGATGAGCGCAAACGTGATGCCCACCAAGGGCCACACGTAGACCGGCACCCCACGCGCCCGACGCGGGCTCGGTGTCGGCGCGCCGCCGCCGTTCCCAGGCGACGATCGCGTGTTCTCGGCCGCGCCGCCGCCACCGAGCAGCTTCTTCACCCGCTGGCAGAAGTTCGCGGTCGCTTCGTCACGCGCCTGCCCGCCGTAGCCCTGGTCGCCTCCGGCGCCGCCAAAGGCGGGTAAACCCGCAGGGCGAAGGCGGGTCCACTGCACCTCGCGAAAACGATCCGGCACCCGCGCCGCCGCATCGCTCGTTTCGTCGATCACCACGGGAAACAAAAACGGCGCATCGTCCGCCATGAGATGCGAGCGATCCACCGCGAGTTTCCACTCGAGCCGGAAATACCCCTCGGCCCGCGCATTCGTGGCCGCCGAGATCACCGGCACGAAGAGGGCACACTCCTTGATCTGCTTCCGGATCTTCGCATCCCACGCGTCGCCGCCGACAAGTTCGTTTTGATCGAACCACACTTCGACACCCGCGGCGCGCAGCGCCTCGCAGATGCGCTTCGCGGCCTCCGCGTCTTGTGACGCGTAGCTGAGGAAGACGGCTTTGCCGGTGTCACTCACGCGATCTCCTTGTCGAGCAACTCGAGCAGCCCCGCCAACGACGCGATCCCGCTCTTCCCGTTAAAAATCGTTTTATCCACCTGCGCCACCAACACGCGGCGGTCCGCGTCGAAGAGATCCGCCGCCGCGTTGAAGCGCGCAAAGTCCGTCTGCGCAGGACTCGACGTGAGCTTTACCTCGATCGCCCAGAGGTGTCGCCCGAGCTTGAACACGAGGTCCACCTCGTAGCCGTCCGTCGTGCGGAAAAAATGCGGGGCCACCGGCCGCCCCCGCGCCGCCAGCCACTCCACCACCTGCCCGATCACAAAGCCTTCCCAACTCGCCCCCACCCACGGCTGGTGCAGCAGTTCACTGGTGTCCCGCACGCCGAGGAGCGCATGCAACAGCCCGGTGTCGCGCCAGTAAACGCGCGGCGAACGGATCAGCCGCTTTTTCAGGTTGGGCAGCCACGGCGGCAACCGGCGCAACAGAAACGCTCCCTCCAGAAAATCCAGATAGCTGTTCACCGTATGGTAGCTGAGCCCGAGGCTTTGGCCCACCTGGCTCGCGTTCCAGATTTGCCCATGCACCGCCGCTGTCATGCGCAACAGGCGGTCCGTGACGGCCGGTTTCGCGGGCAGGCCCCACACCGGCAGATCCCGCTGCGCCAGCAACGTGAGATAGTCACTCTGCCACTGCGAAAAGCGCCCTCCCCCCAATACTCCGCCCTCGGGAAACCCGCCCCGCAGCCAGCGCTCCGCCAGTGGCACCCGGGGCAGTTCCGCCGCGAGCAGGGGTGCAAGCTCGACCAAACCCAGCCTCCCCGCCAGTGATTCCGACACTTGGTGCATCAGCGCCGGCGATACTGAGCCGAGGAGTAAAAAACGCCCGGCCCGCTTCCGGTCCGCATCGATCGCGCCGCGCAACCGGGCAAAGACCTCGGGCCACGCCTGCGCCTCGTCGAGCACGATCAGCTTGCGCTGCTTCATCAACGCTTCCCACTGCACGTCGAGCCGCAGCCGCTCGCCCGGTTGCTCCAGGTCGAAATAGACCGGAGAGAGCGCCCGCGCCAGGGTCGTCTTGCCCGCCTGCCGCGGCCCGACCAACCCCGCCGCCGGGTAGTCCGCGAGCCGCTC
Source organism: Opitutaceae bacterium (assembly GCA_031425115.1). Taxonomy (GTDB): domain Bacteria; phylum Verrucomicrobiota; class Verrucomicrobiia; order Opitutales; family Opitutaceae; genus ER46. The sequence continues at coordinate 2,907 of JANPIT010000272.1, forward strand.
CCTCACCAAGGCCGTGATCGCTCGCTCAATCATTTGCCAAACAGAATCCCATTTCTAATCCGCAAACAAGAGCCAACTGCCCCCGTCCGCACCTCGCCGCAGAAATCACCGGAACGAACAGCACACACTCCTTGATCTGCCGCCGGATTTTTTGATCCCACGCATCCCCGCCGACCAGTTCGGTCTGATCGAACCACAACTCGACGCCCACGGCGCGTAAGGATTCGCAGATACGCTTCGCGGCCTCCGCGTCTTGGGAGGCGTAGCTGAGGAACACGGCTTTGTTCAAGGGCTCACTCATCATCACAACGGCGCGGAGTTCGTTGGATCAGCCAGCAACGCCTTGAACCTGCCGTCCTCACGCACAGCGTCCCAAGCCGCATCGCTGCGCAGCATCGGCACGGAAAGGAAGCACGGCACCCGCAACAAGGGCCGGAGGGTCTGCACACATTCCTCCGCGCGGCCGGCCTGCGCATACAGCCGAGCAAGCTGAATCTCCTCGCTCCAACGCTCCGCCAGCCGGGGCGGTGCAAACACCTGTATCGCGCGCCGCTGCGCGGCGAATCCCTCCTCGTGGCGGCCGGTGAGCACCAGCGCCAACGCGAGCCGCCGATCCCTTTCGGCCGGTTCGATGTCAGCCTCGGACTTCAACGTCTCGGCGAGCACGAGACTGCGACGGGCAGCTGCGGTCGCTTCGGCCGGACGCTTCAATCGGAGGAGCGCCTGCGCCGTGGTGACGCGCCAGGTGAACTCGTCGGCTCCCGACAAACCGGGTTTGGCCAGCTCGCCTTCCGCCAGCGCCAGCAATTCAGCGGAGCGTCCGGCCGCGCCGAGCCAGTATCGTTTGTCCTCCGTCGGCATATCATTCATCGACACCGGCAGTTCGCCCTGAAGCAGTAACCGCGCTTGAATCAATCCGGTCGAAGCGCGCCCGGGCTGCGCGATCAGCGCCTCAAGCTCCGCCGCCGCTCGTTCAACCTCCTGCGCCCGGCGCAATCTCGCCAGCGTGATCAACTGGTTTCCGCGCGTCAGCGGATTCAGCGGATCGAGTTTCACGGCTTCCGCAAACACGCCCGCCGCTTCGCTGTATCGGCCGAGCAGACCCAGCACGAGGGCTCGCCGGTTGAGGGGCTCGGGATCGTTCGGCAACGCACGCACCACATTGTCCAGCAACGCGAGCCCGCGCTCGGGGTCGCCCGCGATCCGAAAATAATAGGCCGCCAGTGCGCTGTCGCCCGCCCCGCCCGGCACGAGACGCGACGCGGTTTCGGCCCACCGCTTCGCTTCGGCTGCATGATGGGCGCGCTCACGCGAATCGCGTTTGGTGCGAAACTGGACGTTGTGCAGGGTCGAAAGCAGACTCGCCGCCCACATGAAATTCGGGTCGAGACGCACCGCTTCTTCCATCATTGCGACCAAGCTCGAATGGTCGGCGCTAATTGATCGGTCCATGAAAGCCTGATTGGCCTTCAAAAACAAATCCAGCGCCCGCGGATTGTTGGTCATCACCTGCGCGCTCCCCGACCATCCTTTGCTATCGCGCGCCTGCAATACGCGGGCAACGTCCGCCGCGATTTCTCCCTGCACCGAAAGCACGTCATGAAGTTCGCGGTTGTAACTCTGCGTCCACAGCAGCGCGTCATCACGCGTCCGCCGGAGTTCGAGTTGGATCCGGACTTGTCCGTTGCCCCGGCGGACACTGCCCGTGATCGCGTGCCCCTCTCCGAGTTTGGCTGCCACCTCGCGCAGTGGCGCGGTGCTCTTAAACTGAAGCGACGACGCCCGCGAAATCACCCGCACGCCCGCCAATTGCTGAAGCCGGGAAATGATTTCGGAATGCATGCCGTCAGTGAAAAAGGCGTCTGCCGGGTCGGGGCTGAGATTCTCCAGCGGCAAAACGACGAGGATTTTTTCCTCGGCCGCGGATGGAGAGGCGGCGGGGGCCGCTTTTCCCGGGGCGGACGCGCGCACCTCTGCGCGATTTTCCGGCTCTGGCCGCAGCAAGAAGACGCTCACAAACGCGGCCACCGCGAAGAGTGCACCGCCCCATACCGCCACGGGCACGCGGCGGCCCACCTTCGAAGTGGCACGGCCTTTCCAACCTGTGTCTGCGTCCGCACTCACGGGCTGGAAAGCCGGTGCCACGTCGGAGCCGCCCAGCAATTTCGCCACCCGCGCACAAAATTTATCCACCGCCGCCCCTTCTCCCCCTGCCAACCGCGTCCACTGCACCGCGCGAAATTCCGCCGGCACGTGAGCGTCCGCATCCCGCGTCCCATCGATCACCACCGGCAGCAGAAAGGCCTTCGCCCCCGACATCATGTGCGTCCGGTGCGCCGCCAGCTTCCACTCCAACCGAAAATACCCCTCGTGCCGCGCCTGCGTCGCCGCCGAAATCACCGGCACGAACAACGCGCAGCTCGCAATCTGCCCGCGAATCTTCGCGTCCCACGCATCGCCGCCGACCAGTTCGTTTTGGTCGAACCACACCTCCACCCCCGCCGCGCGCAGCGCCTCCGCGATCCGCAGCACCGCCTCCGTGTCTTGCGACGCGTAGCTGAGGAACACCGCCTTGTTGTCACCGGTGCTCATTGGGTGGGCGAATCGGGCAGGTTCATTTTTTTTAACAAAGCGGCCCAGCGCGCGTCGCCGTGCAGGCTCTGCATGAACGGATCGCCGACCAGCCACGTCAGCCCGGAGTCGTGCTCGCGGTGGCATTGTTCCAACCACTCGAAGGCCCGGTCCCGCTCGCCGCGGTAGGCATAAACCTCGGCGATTAGATAACTAGGGCCTTGGCTATTCCTGGCCTTCAGCTCATTCAACGCGGCGTCGGATTCCGCGCCCCGACCCTGCGCATGGCGCGCAAGCGCCAAACACATGAGCTGATAGACGCTAGGTTCCATCTGCTCGGCCGTCTGCGCCGCGGTGGCAACCCGGCCTTGCAGCAGGCGGGCAAACGCCAGAAAGACGGGACCGAAACGCCCCGCGGGGTTCACCGCGATCATCTGCTCCGCCAGTTTTTCCATTTCAGCGTAACGTCCGGTGCGGAAATAGGCTTTGCCCAGGACGAAGGCGGGAAAGTAGTTCAGCGGATCGAGCGCCACTGCCTGGCGGCCCAATTGCACGGCGCGCTCCCCATGGCCCAGCGCCGCCGCAAGATTGGAAGCCTGGCTCAGCGTGCTGGCATCGCCGGGGGCCAGAAGCAGTGAATGTTGCAGCGATTCATCCGCCCGGGCCCAGTCCCAATCAGCGAGAAACTGCAGGCTCCCCAGCGCATAATGCCCTTCCCCTAACTCCGGATCGAGCGCGAGCGCACGATTCACCGCCTCGCGCGCCAAGGCGAAAGCCGGCGCGGCCGGGATCGTGTTCTGCGCGGCTGCGGTGCCGTAGCTCGTGGCCAGCCAAGCCCACGTCAGCGCCGCGCCTCCGTCGAGCGCGAGGGAATCCTTGAAACACTGGATTCCTTTCGCGTGGTCGTCCGGCACCCCGCGGTTGATAATGGCGCGACCCTGCAGGAACAACGCATAGGCCTCGGGGTTGACCACCCGGGGCGCTGATTTCATGCCGAGCTTCAGCTGCAGGTTTTGCGCAATGAGTCCGGCGATCTCGTCCTGCACGGCGAAGATGTCTTTAAGGTCGCGGGTGAAGGTGTCGCTCCACACATGGAAACCGTCCGCGGCCTTGATGAGCTGCGCGGTGATGCGGACCTTGTCGCCCTGTTTGCGCACGCTGCCCTCGACGACGTAAGCGACGCCGAGTTGCTTCGCGATCTCCGGGATCGGCGTGTCCTTGCCTTTGAAGTGAAACGCCGAGG
>JANPIT010000273.1:0-6648 GCA_031425115.1 Opitutaceae bacterium
GTCGACCGGACGCGCCGCCGGCGGGAACTCGGCTTGGTCCAAGGCGGCAGCTTCGCCTAAAGGATCGCAGGTCAGGGGCGCGGGTGGGGCCAAACGAGGTGTTCCGCCCAACCTCCGCGACGACTCGCTGTGGACGGTTCGCTCTACCCGCCTGATTTCAGCACCGCGTGAGCCGCAGCGATCTCGACCGGCAACGGTTCGGCCGCGATGAAGCCGCGCGCCGGGTAGTTCACAATCCGATCCAGCTCGCCGGCGAGGTGATCGATGTAGTTGTAACCATTCTCCGCATACGCGGCGCGTTCGCGATCGAAGCTGGCCGGTGGGCACGCGCCGATGGCGGCGACGCCCGGATGCTGTTGGCGAAAGGTGAGCCGCACCCGGCGCAGGCGCGAAGGCGAGGCCGCCAGGATTATTCGCTGGATGCCGCCGCCGAAAGCGAGTTCGGGGTGGCTGAAGACGAGCAGCTCCGTGGTGCGCTCGAGATTCTCACCGGTGTTGGTCGATTGGTTCTCCACGATCACGTGCTCGTCGCCGATGGTCGGATGGGAACGACGCAGCTCAGCGCGCCAGGCATCGGCCTCCGCGCCGACGAGATTGCCCGTGCCCACGCCGATGCCGCCGCTGAAAATAATCCGCCGCACGCGACCTTGGGCGAAGAGATCGCCGCAGAACCGCGGCAGGGCCAGGTCGAACAAGCCAAAGCCCATCACGGCATCGGCTGGAGCTGCGGCCGTCGGCAACGGGTCCACTGCGGAGAGATAAGCGAGCACCTGCTCGGCGGCGCGGCGAATGTCCGCGGGCAGCGGATCAAGGGCGGGTGCGCGGGACATCGACGGAGAATTTCATGCGGCGCACGATGCGTGAGAGCAGCCACGGCGCGAATCGCTTCACATAAATTCCGGCGACCTCGCTACCACCCACGTAAACTTCTTCGCGTCGGCGTGCCACGCCCCGCACGATGGCGGCGGCGCATTTTTCCGCGGTGATGCCGGCGGAGTGCGTGCAATCGGTGCGGTCGTATCTGGCACCGCGCGGGCCCAGCGCATTGGCGGACACAGCGGTTTTCACATAGCCGGGACAAATCAGCGTGATGGCGATGCCGTCCCGCCAAATCTCTGCTCGCAACGAATCGAAGTAACCGTGCAGCGCGTGCTTCGCGGCCGCGTAGGTCGAGCGGCCCGGCGTGCCAACATAGCCCATCACGCTGCTGACGACGGCGATGTGGCCGGCGCGCCGGGCTTGCATGGACGGCAGCACGGCTTTGGTGAGCGCCACGGGTCCGAAATAATTCACCTCCATGAGCGCGCGCTCGACCGCGAATTCCGCGGCGGACGCGAGGGACCGTTGGCTAACGCCACCGTTGTTGATGAGCACGTCAATGTGGCCGCGTCTGGCCAGGACCTCTGCGACTGCGAGGGGAAATGATTCGTTGCGCGTCAAGTCGAGCGGGACCACGCAATGATCGTCCGGCCGCACGCAGGCGCGCCGCACCCGTTCGAGTTCATCGGCGCGGCGGCTGGAGAGGACGAGTCGCGCGCCCTCGCGCGCGAACGCATACGCGGTCGCCTCCCCGATGCCGGAAGAGGCGCCGGTAATCCAGACGACTTGGTTGGCGAAACGCATGAGGCTTGACCGCGGATTACGCGGATGGCGCGGATAAAAACTTCGGTGGGTAGGATTTCATCCGCGTAATCCGCGTCATCCGCGGTCAAGTTTGCTGGTTGGTTTCAACTCGCATACACGCCGCCGTTGATATCGAGCGTGGCGCCCGTGATGAAGCCGTCGAATTCGCCCGCGAGAAACACCGCGGCGCGCGCGACGTCGTCAGCGGTGCCCGCGCGCCCCAGCGGAATACCGGCGACGGTGGCCCGCGCCGATTCGGGGGTCGTGTGCGTGTTGTGAAAGCTGGTGCCGAGGATGAGGCCGGGGGCGAGCGCGTTGACGCGGATGCCCTGTGATCCCAGTTCGGTCGCCAGCGCGCGGGTAAACGTCAGCACCGCGCCCTTTGCGGTGGCATAGGCGATCGAGCCGGTGTGACCGCCTTTGCGGCCGGCGAGCGAGGCGAGGTTGACGATGCTCGCGCCGCCGCGGGTGCTCGCGGCCTGCGCGAGATGCGGGAGGGCGGCGCGGGTGATTTTCCGCACGCTACCGACGTTGAGAGAAATCGTGTCGGACCAAAACGCGTCGTCCGCTTCCGCAAACGCGCGGCGCCCGATCAGCGAGCCCGCGTTGTTGATCAGGATATCCAGACCGCCGAGGAACTGCACGGCCTCGCCGACCAATTGCTCGCAGTCCTCCGTGCGCGTCAGGTTGCCGGGGAGCGAGCGACAACGCCGCCCCAGCGGTGCGGCTTCCTCGGCCAGCGCGCGCGCGGCATCTGCGCTGGTGCGGTAGTGCACGACCACATCGCAGCCCGCGCGGAGCAGTTGCTGCGTGATGGCGAGACCGATGCCTTGAGCGCCGGCTGTAACGAGCGCGCGTTTGCCGAGGAGTTTGCTCATGAGTCGGAGACTTGCGGCGAAAGCGGGGCCGTCAATTCCGGGCCCGCTCGATCGTCGCAATCGGCCCGTGTGGCAGACGCGACGCGTGCTGCTTCACCCCCGCCCCGGCCACGTCTGCGGGCGCGTCCAAAACTCGTCGTCGCGACCGCCGTAGTAAGCGGCCAGCACGCCGTCCATGACTGCGCTGGTGCGGCGGGCCGATTCTCCCGTGCTTGGACAACTGCCGCGGCCGAGCAGGTCGTCGACCACGGTTTGGATGAGCGGTTGTGCGATGTGCGGCGGTGGGGCGAAGGGCAGCGACTCGATCCCGGCCGCGGTTTCCACGCGCACGGGCTCATGCCCAAACACCGAGAGCGTGATGCGGCCCGCGGTGCCGCTGAGCTCGAGCAGATCCTCCTTCACGAGATTCGCGAAGTTATAGCTCGCCGTGCCGGGCACGCCGGCAGTGCCGGCCCGGAACGTCAGGGTGACGACATCCTCGACGGCTCCGGGGGTGGCGACGCGGGCGGCGTGGCCCGCGACGGCGTGCAATGGGCCGCCGAAGAAATCGAGCAGGTCGATCGCGTGGGAACCGAGGTCCAGGAGCAATCCGCCGCCGGAGGTGGCGGCGTCGGTGCGCCACGACGGTGACACCGGGCCGCCGTGCGCGACGGCGCCGACCCCCGCGTGACCGGGCGAGGCGAAACGATGGTGCAGTCCGGTGAGTTGGCCGATCGCGCCGGCGTCGAGCAACGCCTTCACTTTCACGAAACGCGGGAGCGCGCGGCGGTAGTAGGCGACGTAGAGTTTTTGATGGGCGGTGGCGCAGGCGGCGAGCATCGCGTCGCACTCGCGGGTGTTGCGGGCCATCGGCTTTTCGACGTAGACGGGCTTGCCCGCGGCGGCCGCGAGTTGCACGCCTTCGAGATGGGCGCCCGGTGGGGTTGCGACATACACGGCATCGACCTCGGGATCGTGCACGAGCGCGCGCGCGTCGTCATACCAGCTCGGCACGCCGTGGCGGCGGGCGTAGTCGGCGGCGAGGGGGCCGTTGCGGCGCATGACGGCGACGAGTTGCGAACCGCGCGCTTGCTGGAGGGCTGGGCCACTCTTCACCTCTGTGACATCTCCGCAGCCGAGGATACCCCAGCGAATGACTTCTGGCAGGCGGCCGGAGCGTGCGACATTCATCTTGCGAGCGAACGGAAGCGCGGCGCGGCGCGCAAGCATGCGGGCGACGGAGTGCGCTCAATTAGCTGCGCGTGCGAGATCGCTGCGCCTTTTCGGGCTGCGCGGTTGCCTCCCCGCCCGCCCTCGTCGGCTACTCGGTAGCGGATTTCCGCCGCGAACGACGGTGTTCGCGTGCGGGATACCAGCAATGCGGGACCTCGTAGACTTCCAACAAAGCTTCGCCGCTGCAGTCGCCGCTGGAGACGACCAATGAGTAGGCGCCGGGCGGCAAATCGATGACCGCGACGAGATCGCGCGCGTCCGGCCGCAGCGCGAACGCGCCGGTGCTGGCGCAGGCTGCCCTGATTTCCGGGTGGTCGAGACTGGCAAGCCGCGGGGCGAAGCCGGCGACTTCCGTTCCATTGTGCAGCAGCGTCATGGTCGGGGTCGCCAATGGCTCTGCGACGCCGAAGCTCGCGAGCGACGGTCCGACGGCACGCACCAGCAATTTTCGCGGCCGGCGGTCCTGCAGCACAAAGCCCAAGCAAGCGGGACGCGAGGGCGTGACGAACCCGCGCAGCGACGCGTTAACGAGTCCACTCGAAGGCATGCCGACGCGCTTCGTGACGTTGGTGGACTGATGGCCCGGGACGGTGAACTCCCAGTTCACGGGATTCGTGCTCACGATCACTTCCTCACCGTTGCGAATTTGGGCCGCATAATACTGCCAATCGAAATCGATGAGCGGCGGTTCCTTGAGGCGGTCGAAATTGATCGCCAGTGCACCGAGTAGGAGGGCGCCGCCCGCCCGACGCGCCCATGGCTTCGCGGCGTGCGCCAGCGTGATGAGCAACCAGATCGCGAGGAGCTGCAGTGGGAAAAAGTAGCGGCCGCCGAGCCCGGGATTGAGCAGCTGCGGGAGCAATTCGCGGCAGCGATACAGCGAGACGATGCATAGGCCGACAAATGCGAGGCCCAACCAGATCCGTTCGAGCCGCGCAGGTCCTTTCCGCAGTGCGAGAAAGCCAATGGCCGCCAGGAGCGCGACGCCTGCGAGGCTCGTGACGAGACGCGCGATTTCGCCATCGAGTTCACCGCCAGTGAAGAGCGAACCCGCCACGCGAACTCCCGGCACGGAAAAGAGTAACTCGACGGAGACCTGCGCAGGCACGATGGCCGCGGTGTCGCGGGCGAACGCGACCAGCTGTGTCATCGCACAAAGGCTAGCCCCGCTCGCGAGGATCACGCTGAAACGTGAGCGACGATCGAATGCGCGCCAGACGAACAGCGGCGCCAGCACCATTACAAATGGTCCTGTGAGGCCGAGGAGCAGGACGGCGGCGAGGTCATGCGCGCGTCCCCGGAATGTTTTTGGCTCACGTGCGATCAGGACGAGAATGAGGCCCGCGGCGAGAATCCACTGAACGTTGGTCAGATTCAGCAGGACTTCGTAGCTGTCGGGGATCAACACGACCGCCAGCGCATAGAGCGGCGAGGCCGGCAGCGGAAAACGCGACGATTGGGTGCGCGCGGCGACGTAAAGAGTGAACGCAAACGCTGCCGCCACGTAGACCGCGGGCGCCAACGCGATCTCGACCGAGTTGGCGAACCACGCGACGAGGCGCAGCGCGGTGTGGAAATAGCCTGCTGCGGGCGTGAACAGTGCCTCGAGACCGAGGGTTTTTGCCTGCAGGAAAAACACCGATCCATCTTCCGCCCAGAATTGCGGATTCTGGAGCTGATCCGAGCGCCGGAAAGCGAGCAGGATTCCGCACATCAGCACTGTCCATAATGCGGGTAACCGGGGTAGCTGGGCGAGGCCGAGCCTGACGCGCGCTCCGGGCGACTCCAAGATGGGACCTGCGGGGTGCGGTTCCGAGTTGTGGATAATGTTTGAATTGTCACAGCCGCAGGTGAATGCGAACGAAATCCGCGGGGGGCGGGGCGGGACCATGGTCTTTTGTTTTGGCTATACAAAGACCTGAACCGTAGGTCAGCGCGCTCTTGCGCGCGCCAAACCGCGTCCGCAAGCGGACTGGCCTACAGTTACGCAGCCAAACCAAAGGACCGCGGGGGCGGGACGAGTCATCCCTGGCGGGGGACAGTCGCGCGTGACGCACCACGGATTTCCCACCGCAGGGGAGGCGGGGGGGCTTATGCCGCGGCCGGGCAAACCCGTGCTGCGAGCCTTACGCGGCGATCAAGTCCGGGTGCAATCGACCCAAGGCGTGTTCCAACCGCGTGGTGAGTTGGGCTAATGTAAACGGTTTTGGCAGCACGCCGAGCGCGCCAGCAACCTTGGCGCGGTCGAGCAAGCCGGGGCGTTCGACACCGGTCATGAGCCACACGGGCAATGTGCTTCCCTGCGCACGAGCGGCGTCACGCAAGCTGCGACACACTTCCACGCCATTTGGGCCCGGCATGTCGACGTCGATGATGGCGACTGCGGGGATATTTTGGTGCACGAGCTCGAGCGCTTCCACGCCGTCCCTGGCGGTAGCGACGACATATCCGCGCGCCTCCAACATGGTGCGCACGACATCGCGCACCAAAGGATGATCATCCACTACCAGCACGCCGCCGTTCATACGGGTATCGCGGACCGAGCGGCGCCTGAAGAAAGTTCGGACGCGTGGAGGCGCTCGCGCGCCGCGATCGTTTCGCCCACTGTGTTGCCGATCATCAGCCACTGGTCGTAATTCAAGAATGCGTCCGCACCAGCGGCCAGGGCCCGAGCGGCGCGGTCGTAGCCTGACACCATGATGATGGGGACGCGGGAATTAACGCGGCGAAACAACGCCACGAGGGTCTCACCGTCGTAATCAAACGTGCGGTGTGAGATGATGGCAGATAAGTCAGGACGCTGGGCGAGCGCGATAGCCGGATCTGCCTGCCGACACTCGTGAATCACAGCGTCGGGATATTTTCGGGCCAAGGTTTTGACGAGAAGCTGTCGGCTGTCGGAGTTCTCATCCACCACGAGGAATCTGGCCACTGT
>JANPIT010000274.1:0-10628 GCA_031425115.1 Opitutaceae bacterium
TACGCCGGCGAAGGCTCCCGCACGAGCAACCGTTCGGTTTTCGAGGAATGGAATGCGGGCGAATACCTCGTTTACCAAGGCAAGTATTGGCGGGACCGGATCCTCGTGATCGGCGGCCTGCGGCGCGACCGCTTCATGGTCCGGAGCCGTGCCTGGAATTATTCGCTCGTCCCCGGCGCCGATGCGATGGTCGCGGAAAGCTACGTGCGCAACACCGTGGCGAATGCCGCTGCGGGCACCACGCGGGCCGACTTCTATCGTTTCAAGGGGGAGACCCAATATAAGACCAGCCCGACGGCGGGTGTCAGTTTCAAGGTCAACGATGCGATCTCCGTGTATGCGTTGACCGCCAGCGGGCTGTTTCCGGATGCGGGCCAGCAGGACGGCGCGGGTAATGCCGTGAAGCCGGAGTTTGCCGAGAGCCGCGAGGCCGGCGTTAAGTTCGACCTCTGGAAGGATCGCGACGGTCGCACCGTGGTGTCAGGCGCCGTCGCCGGTTACCGGATACGCCGCGAGGATGCGGTCTACAACGTCTTCTGGGCCCCGCAGCCCCGCAGCAACAACGGCACGGGTCTCGCGAACGTCGGGGTGCCGACCAGTTGGACCAGTTTCCAAACGAATCAGCCGCAGAGCTACCTGCTGCCTGCGCAATACATCGCGGCCGGGGATCTCGCGAGCTACCGGAGCAGCCCGGCGTTTCGCGGTGAACGCAACAACCAGATCCTGGTGGACTATCGCTCGCTCGGGACGGCAGCCTCGGATCCGCTGCGGCGGGGAATGGAGGCGGCGGCCACGGCCTCGATGGCGCAGGGCTCGCAAACCATCCTGCAGACCGGCGCGACCGGCAACACGCCCGACGATCTTTACGCAAATCTCGCCTACGAAAACCGGAATGCGAACGTGAACTATGCCGACGAGTCGTCCGGTATCGACGTCAGTTTCCTGGTGACGCCGAACCGCAATTACTCCGGCACGTTTTCCTACGCGTATCAGAAGCAGGAAGTGATCGGCGGCTTCGGGCTGGTCGATCAGGTGAACAGCACGGAATACGATTCGTGGTGGCGCTACATGGGCTTCACGACGCAGCAGGCCATTGCCGCCGGCCTCGATGAATCGTCGGTGGATTTCGAGGCGGGAGTGAAGGGCGTGCGCTTGATCGATAATCCCGAGCACTCCGCGAACATGTGGAATAAATACACGTTCACCGACGGCCGCCTGAAAGGCTGGGACTTTGGGCTCGGCGTGAATTGGTTCGGAAGCCGGCAGGCCGAAGCTGCCATCGACAACGGGCTACGCCGTCGGATCACCGGACGCTTCAAGGCGGATTTCTCGCAGCGTTTCGTGTTTAACACGGGCATCGGGCACAAGCGGAAGATAGCCGGCCATGACTGGAATTTCCGACTGAATGTAAACAACCTCCTGGATGACCAGAAGGACGAGCGCATCGTCTATACCGGAACCGTTGGCACCTCGACCGCGGCCCCCGCCCGTTCGGTGGTCTACTACAATCCGCGCACGTGGCAGTTTTCCGTCGGCACAAAATTCTGAGGCGCGGATGCGGTGGCCGTTTTGCGGTTCCAGCCCGCTCGCGAATCAAAACTTAAACGTGCTCGTGAATTGATAGGTGCGCGGTTCCCGGAGGGTGTAGACCGCGACGTTGGGCGTGTGCCGGCCATCGCGGGTGTCGACCGTGACAAGCGGGAAGATGGTATTTTTGTCGAAGATGTTGCGGATGTTCATCTGCAGTCGCCAATCGATCCGGTTCTTGAAGAGTTTGCGCTTGTAGGTGATCCAGCCGCCGAAGTTGGCGTAGCTTGGAGCGTAGTAGGGTTGGGTGGGATCGAGGACCAACCTCGAGTCCACCGCAAAGCCGTTGATCGCCTTGCCCCGGGCATTCATGCTCCCGCCGATCGAGAATCCGCCCAGCCGGCCTTCCTTCGCGAAGTCGAAGCTTTGGATCAGATTAAGGGTCCAGTTCGACGCGAAGTTGGCCGACGGGCTGTTGCGGATGGCGTTAAAATTAACGAGGGTGTTTTCGAGATCCGCGACGCGCTGAGCGACCGTGAGGCCGTTCGTGGCCTCGAGGTTTTGCCATTCAGGGTGGGATTTGATGATGGGGATGTAGGTCGCCATGTATTGGTTGATGTAGACGCCGCGGGCGCTCGTCGTGTTGTCGCCGCGCTTACTGCCATTGAGCGTCACGCGCCACTGCTTCGTGGCGTTTGCCGTGAGCGAAAACTCCCAGCCTTTCGAAGTGGTCGAGACGGCATCCTGCCAGACCGTGCTGAGCGTGGAGTAGGGGGTGGTCAGATACTTCACGTCGTTCGTGAAACCGGCGACGGCGATCCAGAGCTGGTCGAACTGCTTGAAATTGCCGGCAGCGTTGGAGGAGATGCTGTCGGGGCTGTTCTCGCTGGCGTTGGTGTAGTGCGTGAGGTCCAGAAACACGCGGCGATCGAAGAAGGAAAACTTGAGGCCGTAATCGCTGCCCTTGCCTTGGGGATTGGGCAGCAGATCGCCGAAGACATTGCGCGTGCCGGAATTCACCTGGAAGTTGTTCGAGGTGTTGTAGCTCAGGCTCACCCACGGGGTGGCGTGGAAAACGAGGCCGCGCGAATAGGTGCTGCCGCCCCGCTCGGCCCGGCTGCCCGGCATGAATTTGCGCACGTCGATTCCGCTGGGCCGCGGCGCGATGCCGTTGGCGTCGCGCAACGCGACGAAGTCGTTCGGCACCGCGAGCCACGAGGTCTGGTCATCGGTGCGCAGGCCGTTGGTAAGGACAATCCGGTCCTTCCAGAAAAAGCTTTGCAGCGCCAGGGCGCGCGTCTTCACGACCGACTCCGTAATCGTCGGTCCCTGCTGGGCCATGAAGGCCGGCGTGATGCCGCTGGCGTGGCGGGCCGGCAGCGGGTCATTCGCGTAGAGGATGGGAAGTGCCTCGATGTGCCGGCCGATGGACGTGCCCACCTTGTTCCGGGCGGGATCATAGTAATAACGGTATTGGACGGAATTGGCCCCGTTGGTGATCGTGCCGGCGGCGCCGACGGTGCTCAACGGCGTGGTGTTGAACAGGCCGTTGTTGCTGGACCAGCCCTGAGTGTTGCTTTCCTCCAGGAAAGCCGCGGCCTGATGCCGCCCGAAATGGCGCAGCCACTTCGAATGCGCGGCGTGCCGCGCAAAATTGAATTCGTAAGACGCCATCATGCGCACGTTCCTGGCCTCATTCGGGGCGTCGATGATGGTCGGCTGGGACTGGCTGTAGAGTCTGCCGACATTGGGATTGGACTGGCCGTTGGGCAGCTGCGCATTGGGGTCGACATAGATCTGGCTAAGCTGGCCCACGAAGCCGTTCACCGCCTTCAGCTTATTGTCCACCTGGTTGAACGCCGCCTCGATGAACAGGTCCCGCGTGATCTGCTGTTCTAGAAAAACGGATACGGTGCGGTAGTCGGTCAGACGATAAGCCGAGTTGCCGAAGGCGCTGGCAAACGTCGGATAGATCGACTCGTTCACCAGCGAGCGAAAATTCGCGCCGTTGACCGGAAAGCCGTTGGCGAACGTCGTGGGCACGCTCTGGCCCTGGTTCTGAAAGCGCTGGGTGGGGACCGGGGTGCCGCCGGCGGAAAACTCCGTCGAGGTCAGGCCGGCGAAGGCGAAGTTCTGCGTGCCGGCGGGCTTGCCCGTCGCGACATTGGTGAACGTGGGGATGATCGGTGAACCGGCGGCCAGCCACGGTGAGACCGCATCGTAATCCGGCCAGGGGCGCACGGCGTTTTGCTGGATGTGCCCGGTGTCGTAGTTCGCGCGAATCGTGGTTTTTTTGAAGGGCGTAAAGTTGAGAGTGAAGAAGTGCCGCCGTTGATAGTCGTTCGTGTGGAGGCGAAAACTATTGAGGCCTTCGAAGAGTCCTGAATAGCGCAAGGCCAGACGATTTTTGATCAACACCTGGTTCAGGTCGACCGTGAGGCGATGGCCGCCGCGACTGTCCATCTGCTGCTCCACCGTGCGCGAGCTGAGGTTCTTCGCGCGCTTGGTCGACGAAATGAAGGCGCCGGCGGCGTTGCCGAGACCGAACAGAATGGCGTTGGGTCCGCGGGTGAATGTGAGCGACTCCGAATTGAAACGATCCTGCGGAATGCCGTTGGCGAAGAAATCCTGCGCGACGACCGTGGTCGCGCCGCCGCGGGAAACGAATTTCGTCGGGATGTTGATGAAATCGTTCCCGTTGCCGGTGATGTCCGACGTCGACATCACAAACGGATCGGTGTTGGGGGCGAACGCCATCAGGTTGTAGATGCTGTTGGCGCCGAGGTCGTCCATCAGTTGCTCGGTGAAAACCGTGAGCGAGGAGCCGATGTCCTTCAGATCGGTTTTGAGCCGTGTGCCGCTGAGCGTCTGTGTGGCGAGGTAGCCTTTCTCGGAGCCAGACTCGACGGTGAAGGGCGAGAGGACAATGGCTTCGTCTTTGGCGACGGTCGACGGGCCGGCGGCGGCTGCGGGAGCCGATGAAGCGGTCTGCCCGGCGAGGTGCGAGCCAGCGAAGAGAAAGGCGATCGCCATGATACGCGACGCGAGGGGGCGAGGGGTGGTTCTGGGGCTCATAGGGTTTGGTGAATGCTCGCGCGGGTGGGTGAGCAAAGCTGAAAAGGGTGAAGGACGCGAAAGCGTGGCGAGGGCGTTGGCGTTTTGCTGAGTGATCACGGCGCGCGTTTTTTCTTCGCGCGGGCTTTCGTGGGCGATGCGGCCGTCTCGGGTCATCGTCGGCGGGGCTAGCTAGCGCGTGGGGATCAGATGGCCCAGCCGGCGCGGGGTTGGCCGCTCATGAGGGCGGTGGCCTCGGCGTCACCGACGATGGTGCGGGTAAGCGGATCGAGGGTGAGGTGGCGGTTGACGTGCAGGGCGATGTTGGCGAAGTGCATCGTCTCGGTGAGCCGGCCGCCATAGGCAAAATTTGAGCGGCATTTTTCCCGGCCCTTGATCGCGAGCAGCCAGTTGTCCCAGTGGCTGGAGCGCTTGACGTCGACCTTCGGCAGTTCAGGCAGGAGTTCACGCATGCGCTGCCGCGGGATGATGTAGGGCGGGCCCGCGTGCGTGCCCATCAACGCGGTGGCCTTGCTGCCGTAGAGCAACGTGCCGCCCGCGGGCACGGGCAGTTCGGCTTCGAGCTCGGGCGGCCGCGGCAGCGTGAGGGGTTTGCCATGATACCAGTGCAGCGTGAACTCGCCGCGCGTGGGGGTGCTCGGAAACGTGAAGGAAATCTTCACACTTTCCGGGAAGGACAATTTACGGGGACCGGAGGATTCGATCTCGATGCGGCGCGGGCAGTCGAGGTGCCAGACGTCGTAAGGCGCATCCAGGTTGTGGCAGGCCCAGTCGCCGAGCGTGCCGCCGCCAAACTCGCGCCAGCCGCGCCATTTGCCGGGTTGGTAGCGCGCACTGTAGGGCACCATCGCGGCGGGGCCGACCCACTTCTCCCAGTCGAGGCCGGCCGGCACGGGTTCGGCGGTCGGGCGTGTGTCGGGATGGGACCAGATCTTGTCCTGCCAGCCGGCGGCTTCCTTGACCTCTCCCAAAACGCCCGCCGCCACCCAGGCGGCGAGCGTGAGAATGCCGCCGCCAGAATGACCCTGGTTGCCCATCTGGCAGGCGAGGCCGGTGGATTTTTCCAGCGCCATGAGATCGCGCGCTTCGGCGATGGTGTGCGTGAGCGGCTTCTCGAGGTAAACGGGTTTGCCGGCGAGCAGGCACCACTTGGCGATGTAATGATGCGTGTGGTCGGGCGTGGAAATGATGACGCCGTCGATCTCCCGGCCATGCTTGTCCAGCATGGTGCGGAAATCGGAATAAAACGGCACAGTGGGATTGGCCTCGCGCGCGGGGCCGATGCGTCGCTCGTCGACGTCGGCGAAGGCGACGTAGTTGACCAGAGAGTTCTGCTGGAGGCTCCGCACCGCGTGCCCGCCTTTGCCGGCGATGCCGACGAACGCGACGTTGATGCGTTCGTTGGCGCTCGCCGCGCCGAAGAGGGAGCGCGGCAAAATCTGGATGCCGGCGTAACCGAGTGCGGTGCGGGAAATGAACTGGCGACGGGTGCTCATGTTATTTTTGGTTCTTCGGCGCGGTCGCGGGGACGAACCAGAGGTTGCGAAAGCGGACGGGATTGAGGTGATCCTGCAGGCGCAGGGTGCCGGCCTGGGTCGGATTCGCGAATTCGAGGTGATCCTGCACGAGAACATTATTGTGATAAACGGTGATGCGGGCCGGTCGCAGAATTTTCCCCGCCGCGACCTCGGCGCGCTCGATGTGAATGTCGTAGCACTGCCACTGGCCGGGTTCGCGCGAGGCGTTCACCAAAGGCGGCCGGTGTTTATAGAAGGCGCCGGCCTGCCCATCGAAGTAGGTGGGGTTGTTAAACGAATCGAGCACCTGCAATTCGGGGAAACCTTCGATGAAAATCCCGCTGTTGCCGCGGCCCTGACCGGCGCCTTTCACCTCGGCGGGCGTGGACCACTCGATGTGCAGGTGGCCGCTGGTGAGGCAGGCCGTGGTGGTCTGGATCATGCCGGTTCTCGGCACAACTTCGAGGTAGCCTTGTTCCACCTTCCAGCGGAAACGGCTGGTCTGATCGGGATCTTGCTTCCGCGGGAGTTGCTTCCACGCGCTCGCGTCTTTGCCGTCAAATAGTATGACGGCGCCCGCTGGCGCGGCCACGGGCTGGCCGTCGTAACGCGGCGCGACCACGGCCGGCTCGGACCATTTCGAGGCCGGTTCGGCGGCGATCGCCACAGAGGCGAGACAGAGAAAGCTCAGGGGCAGGACCCGGGAGGTCGGTGTCATTTTGCTTTGGCCTTTTTTCCTTTTTTCCGCGCGGTCGCGGCCTGCGTGAGGTCGACGTAAGGGGGACGGTCGAAGGCGTCGGTGAGCCGCGGGTCCTGGGAGGTTTCCATGATCTGTTGCAGTTGGGCCGCGAGCCGGGCCTTCGTCGGAGCGGCGGCGGGATCTTGGGCGAGGTTGTGCAGGCTGTCGGGATCGGTCGTGACAGCGTAGAGCTCCTCGGCGGGACGAAGGCCGAGCGTGAGCTCGAACGAGGCCCGGCCGGTGTCACGGCGGTGCGCCAGCAGCCAGGATTTGGTGAGGCTGGCATCGAGGTCGCGGAAGGGGGCTTCGGAGTTGGGCGCGTCGTCAAACGCGTTGGATTTCTCCAAGCCGTAGGCATCGCCGCTCGGCGAGCGGTCGGGCTTGAAGTTGCGGATGTAGAGATAGTCCTTGGTGCGCAGGGCGCGCATGGGATAAGGGAGACTGCCCGCGCGGGCCGAGGAGACGTGCAACTCGCGTCCGATCACGACCCAGTCGCGCTGGGGATCGATCCAACCCGACTGCGGGCTGGTGAGCTGGCGGGCGAAGCTGCGGCCGACCATCGTGCCGGGCACGGGCAGGCCGGCCATCTCCAGAAGGGTCGGTCCGATATCGAGGACGCTGACGAAATCATTTACGCGGCGGGCGGCGGGAATTTTTTCGGGCCAGCGCACCATGAGCGGCGCCGCAGCGGAGAGATCGTAGCAATGCGTCTTGCCGCGCGGCACGCCGGGCAGGCCGTTGTCGCCAGTGAGGATGATGAGGGTGCGGTCGAGTTCGCCGGCGGCGGCGAGTTCCTCGATCATCACGCCCAGCATGGCGTCGGCGGCCTGCACTTCACCGAGGTAGTCGGCGAAGTCGCGTCGCGTGTCGTCCACGTCGGGCAGGAATTTGGGCAACAGGCCTTTCAAGGCATCGGGCTGGATGCCCCAGAGGCGCGAGCCGGAGTCGGCCGTGTAGGGGCGGTGCACATTGATCGTGCCGTAGATGAAAAAGAACGGCTGGTCCTTGGCCCGGGAGTCGAGGACGCGGCGCATTTCCTGGCGGGGGTGGGCGAGGGTTTCCTCGATCCGCCGGACGCGGTCGGTCTCGTTCTTCGCGGCACTCACATACAGTCCATAACGCTGATACGGCACTTTGGGCAGCGGGTTGGCGGCGCGCGGGGCGGGAGATTCCTGGAAGACGATCGTCTTGCCGGAGCGGCGGGCGCAGTAGCCGCTTTCGCGCAGCAGATCGGGGAATTTCACCAGCGGGTCGAAGGGATCGGGGTAATCCCGCCAGTTGCTGATATCGCCCTGGAGAAAAGCGCCGCTGCCGCAGTTCCAGAAATAACGCCCCGTGGTGAGCGAGGCGCGGCTGGGGTTGCAGGAAGACACGTGGACGAAGGCATGATCGAAGACGACGCCTTCGCGGCCGATGCGGTCAAAGTTGGGCGTCTTGACGATATCGTTCAGCGACGGCTGGCCTGGTTGAGCATAGACGCTGGCGTAGCGTCCCCAGTCATCGACGAAGAAAAAGAGGATGTTGGGCCGGCGGGCGGGCACTGGATCAGCCGCGGCCAAGGCTGCGGTGGTGAACAAGCCAAGCAGGAGAAGGCGCATGACGTGTGTAGGCGCTGGTGTCATCGAAACTGGGCTGCCGCGTGAGTCCGAACGCTCACTTCTTTTTCCCCGCGCCGCCCGGCGTGATGAGGGTGACGGGCTCACCGCGCCGCAAGGGCTGGCCGAACACCGTCTGGGTGTCGCCCTGCTGCTTCATCCAGGCATCGAGATCGGCACGCAGCGCGGCAAGGCGAGCGGCGTGCTTCGGATCGGCGGCGAGGTTGCGCTGTTCGTGGGGATCGGCCGCGAGATCGTAGAGCTCCTCCGCGGGATGCTCGGTATAGCGTTTGACGACGGCGGCGGCGGCGGGATCACGCTCGGCGGCGGCGAGCCAGGTTTTCCAATATAGAAACCCGCTCGGGCCCGAGGAGCGCGAGATATGCGTGTGGTGTTGGAATTCGGGGTGGAGGTTGCGGATGTATTTCCACTCGCGGGTGCGGACGGCGCGGATCGGGAAGACGTTGAAATTGCCATCGCCGCTGTGCGTGGCGAAGACGCGATCGCGATGCTGGGTCGCGGTGCCGCGGAGGATGCCGGCGAAGGAGCGGCCGTCGATGCCGGCGGGAACGCGGCCGCCCGCGAGTTCAATGAAGGTGGGGAGCAGATCCGGCCAGCACACCAGTGCGTCGCTCGTGCTGCCGGCGCGGATACGATCCGGCCAGGCGACGAGCAGCGGGGTGCGGATGCCGGCATCGTAGAGCGTCCACTTGGAGAACGGCCAGGCGGCGCCGTGGTCCGCGGTGTAGACGAACACGGTGTCGGCGGAGAGATGCTGGCGGGCCAGGGCGCGCACCTCGCCGAGCAGCATGTCGGCTTTCGTGACGTCGGTGAGATAACGGGCGCGCTCCTCGCGGGTGACGGGCGTGTCGACGTGCGTGGGTGGAATCTTCACTGTGGCGGGGTCGTAGGTGTGGTCGGCGCTCCACACCGTGTGCGGATGCCGCGTGCCGACGAAGAGGCAGAGCGGCTTGGCGCGGTCGCGGGCAGCGAGGAATTTCGCGACAGCAGCGATCTCGGCGAATCCCTGGTTGGGACCTTCGATGTAATCGAAACCATGATCCTTCGCGTAGACGTTGTGCGCCACCTTGCCGATGGCGGCGGTTTCGTAGCCCAGCGCGCTCAAGAGCGGAGGGAGCGAGGCGACGCCGGGGCGCTTGGGCGTGTGGTTGGCTTCGGCTCCGTTGCGGGCGGACCAGAGGCCGGTGAGCAGCGCGGTGCGACTCGGGCCGCAGGAGGGTGAGGCGACGAAGGCGTGGGTGAAGCGCAGGCCGTCGGCGGCGAGTTTGGCCATCTGCGGCGTGCGCACTTCGGCGGAGCCGTAGGCCTGCGAGTCGAGCATGCCGTGGTCGTCGGCGATGAAGACGACGATGTTCGGGCGCGCTGGCGCGGGGTCGGCGGCGAGCGCGGCGAAAGGCAACAGGAGCGCGAGGGCGGGAAGGGTGAACAGTTTTCTCATGAGTTGGACGGAATCCGGGGGAAGGGGGCAGTGACGCGAAAGCGGGGAGGGGGCGTCGGCGTTTGCGGGCGTGATCAAGGCGCGCGGTTTTTCTTCGCGCGGGCTTTCGTGGGCGAGGCGGGCGTCTCGGGGTCGTCGTCGGCGGGGCCGGCGTAGGGTTTGCCCTCGAGGTAGTAGTCGTAGTAGCGGTTCCACGTTACGGCCATCGGTCCCGTTGCGAGTCCGGGCGGGGTCAGGCGACCGCTCCACGCGGTGAGCTTCGCACGGAGGCGGGCGGCCACGGCGGGGTGTTGCGCGGCGAGATTGTTTTTCTCCGCGAGGTCGGTGCCGAGATCGTAGAGGTATTCGCGGTCACCGCCGCGCAGGAGTTTCCAGTTTCCTTCGCGGATGGCGGACTGGGCGACCCAGCGCCAGTAGAGGGCGTCGTGCGGTGGCGTGGTGACTTCACCTTTCAGATGGGGAAGTAGGTTCACGCCGTCGAGGTCGCCGGGCTGGGTGGCGATGCCGGCCATCGCGCAAGCGGTGGCGGCGACGTCGAGGGCGATGATGGGATGGAGAAAAGTCTGGCCGGCGGGAATGGTGCCGGGCCACGCGATGACGAACGGCGTGCGCATGCCGCCCTCGGCCAGCATGCCCTTCTCGCCGTTGAGCGGGGTGTTGAGGCTGCCGTTCCAGCCTGGGCCGCCGCCGGGGGCGTCGAGCTTGGTGATCTTGAG
>JANPIT010000275.1:0-7146 GCA_031425115.1 Opitutaceae bacterium
GTTCACGTCACCGTAATACACATCCGCCGGCCATGCGCCGGTGTGATCAGTATGACCATCCGGCGTGAATTGGCCGGAATACGGCACGGGCACGCGGCCAAAGAGGAAGACCGACTTCACGTTGCCCGGATCCGCATTGTAGGTCGCCACGATGAGGCTCTTCACGCTCGCAGCCGACGCGGTGCGGGAGACGTTGTGGCGGACGACGGTCCAGCCATCGCCGGCGAGATCGCGCTCCAGCCGCCCGAGCTCGAACGAAAGGCTGCCCGCCATCGAGTTGTCCACCACGAGAATGACGGTGCCGCGGCGATCCACCAGCGAAACCCCGATGCCGGCGTGTATATAGCCATAGCCGGTGTAACCGCCCGCCGCTTTCACGACGCGGTATTCATATGCGATTCCTGGCGAAACGCTGCCGTCGCTATAAGACGTGGAGTTGCCGGAGATCGTGGTCCCGGAGCCCCAGTCGGTGCCGGACGGGGATTTGCGGTAAATAGTGTAGCTTTGCGGGACCCCGTTGGTGTCTTGCGGCCACTGCAACGTGATGCGGGCTGGAGAGGTTTGCGCAGTCGCGCTCAACTGCACGCTGTAATCCCAAACATTTTCGACCGCACGAGCCGTGAAAACGAAGCTGGCAACGATCAGTAGGGTAAGGAGAGAACGCCTCATGGAGTCCAGACCCCTCCAAGGTTATCCTGTTCATGGTAGACGAGGAAAAAGGTCGCCGCGATTGGGTAACCTACTCGCGGGCCAGACCGCGCGCGATTGTTTGATCAAAGACATGCGTGGGAAACGCCCGCACAAGTGACACGTCCATCCGGCGTTGAGTGCGGACCGCACCACGATGCCATTTTAGGATGAGGGTCGGGCCGCTTCATCTTACGAAAGTTTTTGGGACGCATTACGCGGGGGGCCTCGGGCGTGGCAAATGCCGGGCGCGGAGCGCGCTCAAGGTGTTGGTCCGGCGGTATAATGAGGGTTACCGTCACTCGCCTGGATGTGCCTCACTCGCGGGCGTTCGTCGCGATGGCCGCCGAGTGGGACCGATCAGTGGTGGTGATCGTGGTCGTGGTGAGGATCGTGGTGGTGGTCCTGCGTCGGACGTGAGCGGGTGCTCGACCGGGGGGCGGGACGCTCGATCGTTGCCGCGCGCACAAACGGGTCGGTGCTGAGCACGATACAGCGGCGGATGCGCTCACCGGTGGTGGGATGCTTCGTGAGCGGCGCATCCTTGATGGACTGTTGTAATTCGTAACGCCGCACGGCTTTTCCGGCGCGCGGGAGGGTTTCATAAACGTAGGTAAGCATGACGAGAGAAGCGGGTGGGGCGCGGGCCTGGCTGGGGAGCGGCGACGGGGTTTTATTTCGTTACTGGCTGATAGCCCTGCCAGAGCCACTCAAGCGCGCGGGGCAACGTTTGGGCGATGACCGCCCGGTCGGTGTGGCCCGAACCGGCAGAGTAAACGAACTGGTAGGCGTAGCCGTTGGCTTTCAGGACGGCGGCCATGCGCTGGTTCGCCATCACCCAGTTGCGCATGCCCGAGGCAGCGGTGGTTGCGCCGTTGTCATTTTCGCTGACGTGCAGCCAGATCCGGATGGGCTTCGGTGCGCTTTTGGGGATCCAGTTCTCGTGGTATTCCCACGCCCCATGCGGGGAGTCCGGGTTTTCGGGCGACTGGTTGTTCGTGTATGTCCCGGAATAGCTAAGGACTCGGCGATACCACTCGGGGTGAAACCACGCCATGGTGAACG
Organism: Opitutaceae bacterium; assembly: GCA_031425115.1. Classification (GTDB taxonomy): domain Bacteria; phylum Verrucomicrobiota; class Verrucomicrobiia; order Opitutales; family Opitutaceae; genus ER46. The sequence continues at coordinate 1,753 of JANPIT010000275.1, forward strand.
CCACGGCTGCACCCGAGCTTCCGCCCATCGTGGCGCGACCATCGGGATCCTGCGTGAGCCGCACGCGGAAGTTTTTCTCCACCGCCGGCAACACCTCGGCTTGGATAAATTCGGCGTATTTGCCGGAGACGGTGTCATATTCCAGCCCGCGCTCGCTCCCGCGGCCGTCGCCACCGCCGTTGTTCACCATGATCGCGACCATTGCGGGGAGCCGTTTGTCGGCGATCATGTTGTCGAGGATCGTCGGGAGTTGATCGTTGCGCGCGCCGTAGGCGTCGGCCGTGACGATAAACGGCGCGGGTGTGCCGGCTACATATTGCTTCGGTATATAGACGACGATCTCGCGCGTGGGCTTCGCGTCGCGCATCCCGGTGCCCGGATAAAATTTGCTGTCCGCGGCATTGAGGGTGAAACGCTCGATCCGGCCCTTGGGCACATCGGCGCGCGGGGTTTGTTCCGGGGCCGGCGCGTAGGGCGGCTTGATCAGAAAGTCGCCCTGATCGGCGCCTGGCGTGAGCGCGGGTAGTTCCAGCAGCTTCGCTATCTCTGCCAGTTCGGCCGGCGAGGCAGGTGTGCCGCGATTGCCCTTCTTGGCCGCGCCAGCGGGGGTGGGCGTGCCGGAAGCGGGTGGGGTGCTCGCTGTGGGCGTGAGTGCGGGCGCGGAGGCCGAAGTCGAAGGGGTGGTAGCGGGCGCGTTGGCGGCGACCAGGTTAGACCCGGCGACCGCAAGGCACACTGACACCGCCAGGAAAGCACACGGTTTGTTTTGGGGGGACATGGAGGGGGTGGAGCGAGCAGACGTGGAGTGGCAATTCTCGGGCTGAAGGCGGCCACCCGCCGCGGGCTCGGGCCGAGCATTGCTCAGGCGGAAAACTGCCCCTCGCTCGAGGCACGTCAAGCGGACGGTTTCGCGCGGCGAACCACGCGCGGTAGTCTAACTCCGCCTGGAGTAAACTGCGTCGTCTACCGAAATTACGGTATAAGTTTGCGGTTCACTTTTTCGGCCGACGCGCCGGAGCTTTTCATCGTCCGGTTGGCGGACGCCGAACTTCATGGAACGAGCCCGGCGAGGCGCCAGCGGAGCTTCGATATTTCTCCTATCCTCCGATGAAATTAACTATATTCGTTACGGCGGTTTTGATCTCACTGCTGGCTTCCGGGTGCGCGTCGTATCGTCCGGTGAAGGCGGGGACGCCCGCGCTAACGATTGCCGCGGTGGAAGAGCGATCGATACGATTGGGCGCGCGAGCAACGTTGCCGGCTGGAACCTACCTGCCCGATTTTCAGTCGGATGACGGCACCTTTTACCTGGCCCCCACGTCCGTTAATATCCGAAGCCTTGGGCTCAATTTTCCGATGCGGGGCGGACTATTCGTCCCCTCGGCCACCGCGGGAGACCAGCGACAAGCGGCCTGGGTGCAGCAAACCTCCGGGGGCACAGCTCTAGGCGCGTTGATTACTGGCGGAGGCCCTTCCATCGAAATATTTCCATTCACTGAGCCGATTAAGCTTTTGGTTAAGGAGTGACGGGATGAACGCGGAGGCGAGAGCGACGCCGATCGGCAGCCCGGCGAACATCGTCGGTATAGCGACGCTATTGTAGCTTCGGGTGAGATGAGTGTTCGTTTCAAAAACCGGGAGAAGCGACGCCACGTATCATTCCCTCGGTTCAGCGGTATGCGCGGCCCTAGCTACGAATACCCGCACGCCAAAATAACCCAGCCGATCCGAGAAACAGCAGCGCAAAGAGTGCGTGGAGGCCGAAGACAGCCGGCACGCCGTTGGCGAAAGCGGGTGTCCCGATGATTAACGCGATCGCCGGGACCAGCGATATAGCAAACGCCATGGCCAATGGCGCCTGTGACATTTCCCGGGGTTCCAAGCGTGCGAGAATTGTGCCGCTGAGGCCGAACAGGAGCACCCCGAAATACATCATGTTGGCGGGGTTGTCCCCAAGAATGCCGCCGCGTTAGGCCTCGTCGCATCTTTTGGTGATGCTCGATAGCGCCGTCCCCGCGGCAGTCGTTTGACAAGTGCCGGGTTGAAACTCCCGCGCGCCGACTTCATTTGTCGCAGGCGATCGCCCGGCAGCCCCGGCCTCACCGACCGTAACCCACGATGAATCTCAAATCGCCCGCACGCTTCCTGCCGCTCATCCTGCTCCTTGCGCTCCTCGTCCTCCCCGGCCTTCGCGGCCAGTCCGCCACCGGGTTCCTCGAGGGCCGCGTCTTCAACGCCGCTTCCGGCACCTACCTCGAGGGCGCGCGCGTTGCGATCGAAGGCACTGCGCTCGAAACCTCCACTGACGCCGACGGCCGTTTTCTGCTTTCGAGCGTGCCCGCGGGCGAAGCGCGGCTGCGCGTGACGTTCACGGGCGCCGCACCGAGCGTCACCACTGTGCGCATCGCCGTGGGGCAGACCGCGACGCAGGATGTCACACTCGCGTTGACTGGACGCGCCGCCGCGGGTTCTGAAACCGTCAAGCTCGATCAATTCGTCGTCGGCGAATCGCGCGAGATGAGCGGCGCGGCGATCGCGATCAACGATCAGCGTTTCGCCGCCAACATCCGCAATGTCGTCTCGACCGATGAATTCGGCGCCGTGGCCGAAGGCAACGTCACCGAGTTCCTCAAATACCTTCCGGGCATCACCGTCGACCTCAGCGGCGGCGACGGCCGCACCATCTCGATCGACGGCGCGCCGGCTGAAAACACGCCAATCACCCTCGGTGGCGTGGGTCTCTCCAGCCCCACGGGCACGGGCCGCGCGATCGAGGTTGGCTTTTTCAATCTCAACAACATCTCGCGCATCGAGGTCTCGCAATCGCCCACGCCCGATTCGCCCGGCAAAGCGCTCGCTGGCGGCGTGAATCTCGTGCCGCGCAGCTCGTTCGAGCGCTCGCGCCCGGAATTCAACGGCAGCCTCTACCTCATGCTGCGCGACGATCACCGCTCGCTCGGTAAGAGCGCCACGCTTTACCGCGATGCGCGCCGGAAAGTCTGGCCGGGCGCCGACCTCTCGTGGGTCGTGCCGGTGAACAAACGATTCGGCTTCTCGATCGCCGCCGGCGGCTCCACGCAGTATTCCAGCCAGGATCGCACGATCAACACCTGGCGCGGCGTGAGCGCCGTCACCAACGGCGCCGCGTTTCCCCACACCGTGCCCGGCCGCCCCTACCTCTCCGCGTATCAAGTCAACGACTCACCCAAGGAGTCTTCCCGCGACTCCCTGGGCGTCACGCTCGACTTCCGCCTCTCCGCCCGCGATCGCATCGCGCTCTCTTATCAATATTCCTCCTTCGACGGCGAGATCACCTCGCGGCAGCTGCTCTTCGCTCCGAATCAGATCGTTGCCGCCTCGATCTCGCCGACGTCCGCGCAGGGCGTCGCCGGCGTCGGCCAGCTGACGCTCACCAACGGCAACAACCGTATCCGCGAAAACCGCACCTATCTGCCCACGTTCTCCTGGCGCCACGACGGCCCGGTGTGGAAGCTCGATTTCGCGACGGGACGCGCTTACGGCAAGAACGCCATCCGCGACATGGACAAGGAGCGCTTCCTCGCCGTCAACGCGCGTCGCACCGGCGTGACGATTGGATTCGCCGACACCGGATTTTTCCGCCCCGGCGCCATCACCGTCGTCGACAACGCCACCGGCCGGCCTCTCGACTACTCCCGGCTCGAGAATTACGCGCTCAACACGATGACGAGCACGCCGCAGCGCGCGTCCGATGTGAACTTCACCGCGACCGCCAACGCGCGCCGCGATTTCCACGGGCGCATGCCGTTCACGCTCCGCACCGGGCTCGACTTCCGACAGTCGTCGCGCGACGCGCGCCAATGGACCTCCACCTACACCTACGTTGGCCGCGACGGCCGCGGCAATCTCACCAACGGCACCGCGCTGCCCTTCCTCGACCCGCTCTTCTCCACACGTTTCGCGCCCTACGGATTTCCGCAGGTCCAGCACGTCGACAACAAGGAGGTCTTCGCCTATTGGCGCTCGCACCCGGCCGAGTTCACGCTCGACGAGAACAACCTCTACCGCAGCGGCGTGACCAACTCGAAATTCGCCCGCGAAGCTGTATCCGCCACCTACCTACGCGGAGATGTCGCGCTCTTCAACCGTCGCCTGCTCCTCGTCGGCGGCGCGCGGGTTGAGCAGACCAATATCGCGGCCCAGGGGCCGCTCACCGATCTCACGCTCAACGTCCAGCGCGACGCCCAGGGTCGTCCGCTGCGCAATGCGGCCGGCGCCGTCATTCCGATCACCACGAACGCGCTCGAAACCTCGCGGCTCACGTTCCTCGAGCGCTCCACCCACGTGAAAAAGGAATACCTCCGGGTCTTCCCGTCGCTCAACGCGACATTCCAGATCCGCGAGAACCTCCTCGCGCGCGCCGCCGTCTCCACTTCCATCGGGCCGCCCGATTTCAACCAGTATGCCGGCGGCCTCACGCTGCCCAACACCGACAATCCACCGGGCATCACGAACCGGATCGTGGTCAACAACGCCGCGATCAAGCCGTGGACCGCCAACACCGTGAAAATGCGGCTCGAGTATTATTTCGCCGGCGTCGGCCAGGTGTCGGTCGGCGCCTACCGCCGCCACTTCACGAACTTTTTCGGCGCGACCGTTTTCGAGGCTACTCCTGAGTTCCTCGCCCTCTACAGCCTGGATCCCGGCGAGTTCGGTCCCTACGAAGTTTCCACGCAGCGCAACCTCACCGAAACCATCCGCACGGAGGGACTCGACTTCAGCTACCGGCAGGCGCTCACATTTCTCCCGTCTTGGGCGCGAGGCTTCCAGATCTTCGCCAACGGCAGCGTGGCGAAAAACAATGTCCCGCGCGGACGGCTCGGCGGGTCCGGCTTCAACGAAATTCCCCGCTACGCGGCCTGGGGCGTGAGCTTCACGCGTCCGCGCTTCAACGTCCGCGTCAACTGGACCTGGCGTGCCGACCAAACGCTGGCCGAACTCACGGGCGTCGGTATCGAACCCGGCACCTATAACCTTACGCCCGGCTACACGAAAATCGACGTGCTCGGCGAATACACGGTCTGGAAGCGCGTGGCGCTGTTCGCAAACCTCCGCAACATCACCGACGTCGCGGACCGCGGCACCACCGTGGGCCCGAGCACGCCCCAACATGCCACCCTCCGCTATCAGGAACGCTATGGTTCCCTGTGGACGCTCGGGGTGAAGGGGACGTTTTAGGCGCGGTTTAATTAGCACGATGCAGCATTTGAAGCACGGATGGATTTAACCAATGGGTGAAATTTTGTAGGGGCGCAGACTTGCTGCGCCCTTTTGAGCGAGTGAACGCAAGGGCGCAGCAAGCCTGCGCCCCTACAACAGGTCCGCCAATGGCAGAGGTTGTCGAAGCCCGCGATG
>JANPIT010000276.1:0-4616 GCA_031425115.1 Opitutaceae bacterium
TCGATGCCCGTGCGCTCCACGACGGTGCGCAGCATGCCGGAGTCATCCGAGGTGCAAATCCCGCGTGCGACCGTGCCGTGTTCCGAGAGGGTATTTGCGAGGCGGAAGCCGACCATGGCAAACGCACCCCCGCGCGACCGCGCCAGGAATTGGGCGAGCCGCTGAAAGGAATCGGCGCCGTAAAAATCGTCCGCGTTAATCACCGCAAAATCCCCCGTGATCGCTTCACGCGCACACCACACGGCGTGGCCGGTGCCCCACGGTTTCTCGCGGCCCGCCGGCACCACGACGCCCGGGGGCAGCGCGTCCAGCGATTGGAAAACGTAATCGACCGTCGCCCGCCCAGCGTAGCGCGCGCCGATCTTGTCGCGAAAGAGATCCTCGAAGTCCCGGCGGATCACAAAAACCACGCGAGTGAAGCCGGCGCGCAGCGCGTCGAACACCGCGTAATCCAGCACCGTCTCGCCGCCCGGGCCGACGGGATCGATCTGTTTCAGGCCACCATAACGTGAACCCATTCCCGCTGCGAGGACGACAAGTGTGAGCGACATTTGTGCGAGAGAATGCGCGGCCACCGGCCCGGTCAATGCGCGAAGCCCGAGCACCAGCCCCGAACGCTCAGAAGCGCACGCGGAATCCTAGTTCGACCCGCGTGAAGTCGGCGTTGTGATCGAGCCCGAAACCGGCGCCGTTCACCACATTCAGTTCCAGCGTCTTGAGCCTGTCGGCCGACGCCCACAAATTCGCCGAGAACGCGGTCCGGAGCCGGTCGAAGCGCTCGATCGGCACGAAGCGATACAGCACCACGGGCGGCGGTTTGACTTCCTTCCGATCGGGCAGCTTCGACTTCACCACGAAACGCGGCATCAACAGGGCGCCTTCCGCCGAATAGGTCGGCGCCGAGGTCCCATCCGCTGCCGGGCGTGGCGGTGCGGCGAAAGCTGCGGCGTTCGCCAGCACTGTTTCGGTGATCGCCTTGCGCAAATAGTCGGAAAGCGGCGCCGCCGAACGAGCGACAGCCGAGGCGGCCAGTGCCGGCTCCTCCGTCCGCGGCGCGAAAATCGGTGGCAACTCCGCTGACTCCGCGCGAAGTGCGGCGGTCGCCGCGGTGGCGACCAACACGAAGAACACGGCACGCGATCCCGCTATCATGGGCAAGGTTGGGAACCGCCGCGGGGCGAGCGGTTCCGCGCGATTTGCCGCCCCAGCCCTCGCCCAGTGGGGTTTTCCAACCGGGCACCCTCTCGTGCGCTAAGCCCAAATCTTTTTCTGCGCGTCCACAAATCGCCCCACAATCGGCCCGTGCTGCGCGTGGCGGCCGTTCGAGATCTTTTGCCGCGCGCCGACCCACACGTCGCGAATGGCGCGGCGCTCCAGCGCGAAAACGATGTTCGCCAGCAGCACTTCCGGCTCCGCTCCCGCCATCGAGGGATCGAAAAGGGCCACCGTGAAAAAATCCGCGGGCCGCCCCACCTCGAGCGCACCGGTCGTAGCGCCCAGACTGCGCGCGCCGGTCACCGTGGCCGCATGAAAGAGCGTCGTGGCAGCGTCCGTGCTGATCACGGGTTGCTGCTGCCGCGCTTGGCGCAGGCGGTATTCCAGCAAGCGCGCTTCCTTAAGCAGATCGATCTGCACGTGCGTGTCGGTGCCGAGCGCGAGACCCGCCCCGGCCGCCAGCAGTTTCTCAATCGGGGCCGCCCCGAGACCGCGATTGTGCTCGGTGATGGGATTCACGCATACCGTCGCGCGCGCCGTGCCGAGCAGCTTCGTTTCCTCCTCTGTCACGTGGATCGCATCGACCGCCGTGAAACGTTTGTCGACGAGGCCGTGTTCCGCGAGCAGCGCGATTGGCGTGCGGCCGAACTCGGCGACACACGCCGCATTTTCCTCAGCCCGCGTCGCCACATGCGTGTGCAGACGCATCCGGTGGGTGCGCGCATACAGCGCGATCGCTTTGAACTCCTCCAGCGGCACCGTGCCGAGCGAATAGGGCGCGATCCCCAGCCACGCCTCGTCGGCCGAAAATTCTTTCTCCACCTGCCCGCGCAACAACTCGGTCTCCCGCACAAATTGCTCCGCGTTGCCGGTCACGAAGCGCGTGGATGCCGTCCCGTTGGTGCCCCGGAATCCACCGCGTGAATACGCTACCTTAAGCAGCGCGATGCGAATACCGACGTCATGCGCCGCGCGCATCACCTGGCGGCTGAGATGATTCGCATCGGGCCAGGGCGTGCCATCCGGCTGGTGATGCAAGTAATGGAACTCGCCGACGCACGTGATGCCGCCGAGCAACATCTCCATGAAAACCATGCGAGCGGTGTCGAAAACGTCCTCGTCGTTCAGGCGCGCGAGCATTTTCTGCAGCACCGCTCCCTGTGCATCGGCGCTGCCTCGCTCCAAGCGCCCGCGCAACGTGCGGTGGAACGCATGCGAGTGCGCGTTGACGAGCCCTGGCAACGCGGCCTGCCCCTCGAGCCGGCGCGCCGTGGCGAGATCAGCGGGTTCGCGCGAGAAGCGCGTGATCCGCCCCACCGCGTCCGCAAAAAACGCGAGCCCCGTCTCGAACTTCTCGCCCGTGTAGACGCAGTCGGGCAACCACCCGCTCTCCGTCGCGCCGTGCGGCACGCCCGATTTCGCAACCGACGCCGCCACGGGTGCCGGGGCCGCGGGCGTCGCCGGCCGGCCACCACCAGGTGGGCGCGGATCGCGGGAAGGATTACCCGAACGCGGATCCCGCGGGTTTCGTTCAAGAGGTGCTTTTCGATACGTCATGCGATTTCTAATCTCAGCGCCACGCCGAGCCCTGAGACATGCCTCGTTTGGGCCGGGGCTTTCAAGCTGCAATCGAAACACGCACTTAACCGAGGCGCTGCCAGTCGTCGCGCCGGGTGCGCGTGCGCAACGCATTCGCCGCCGCGTCGTCGAAGGCTTCTTTCTTCGGATCCCACTTCAACGGCTTGCCGAGCTCCATCGCAATCGCACCGATGTGCAACACCGTGCTGAGCCGGTGCAAGGCCTCGGCCGTATACATGGGCGTCCCGTTATTCTTGATACAGTCGAGGAAGTCGCGCTGCTCGCGCGGACGTCGCGCCCAGATCTTGTTGGTCCCGGGATCGTAGGTCTTGCGAAACAACTCCATATTGCTCGCGGCAAGCGGACCGGACCAGCCCTTGTTGCCCACCCAGCCCTCCGTGCCTTCGAAGCGGATGAACGTCTCGCCGGAAGTGACCTCGAGCGTGACCCCGTTCGCGTAGGTATACGTCAGCGCGTAGGTGTGCGGCACGGTGTTCATCACGTCGGGCGGGATGACGCCTTTTCCGGTGACCGCGACCGGACCCGAGGCCTCGGCAAAATTTCCCACCTGGGCCGTGTCGATGAGATGCGCGCCCCAGTCCGTCAGCGAACCACCGGAGAAATCGCGAATCTGCCGCCAGACTTGGGCATCAGTAAGCGTGGGCGAGTAAGGCCGCGGCGCCGCCGGGCCGAGCCACATCTCGTAATTCAAATCCGCCGGCACCGCTGCCGGCGCTTCATTCCGCACGACCGGTTTGATCGGCAGGCCGACCTTGATGCGCTCGAGTTTTCCGATGCCGCCGTTCCGCACGACCTCAGCGAGCTTGTGATAGTAAATGACCGCGCGATCCTCCAGGCCGGTCGCGAAAAGCGCTTTGCGCTGCGCGACGGCGTCCGCCAGACCGCGGCCCTCCGCGATGGTCAGCGTGGGTTTTTCGCAGAAGACCATCTTCTTGGCGTCGAGCGCCATGAGGGCCATCGGCACGTGCCAATGATCCGGCGTCGAGATCACCACGGCGTCGATGTCGCTGCGCGCGAGCACCGCCCGGAAATCTGCAATCTCCATGCAACCCTTGGTGCCGTAATGCTTGTCCACTTCGGCGCGCGCCCTGGCTCGACGGCTGCCGAACACATCGCACACCGCGACCGCCTGGCAGTCGTCCTCCTGGAGAAACGATTTCAAGTTCACGCCAAACCCGTGCGTGCCCACGCCGATGAAACCGAGCGTGACTTTTTTCGAGGGCGCATTCGCGCCGAACAGCCGCGACGAAACGAGTTGCGGGGCGAGGCCCGCGGCGACGATGCCCGCGAGACCGGAACTGAGGAACGTGCGACGGGAGGAGTGGGGTGACTTCATCGGCAAATGGCGAGCATGCGGTCCGCCTCGCGCAGGTCGAGCCGACGGTTTTTGGTCGCGACACGCACGGCGCGACTCCGCATCGTCCACCGGCATGTCCGCGTTGCCCCGCATCCGACTACTCGCCACCGGTGGCACCATCGCAGGAGCACAGACCGGCGGCGATCAACGCAGCTACAAGGCCGCCACACTGTCGATGGCGGCACTCATCGCCGCCGTTCCGCAACTCGCCTCGCTCGCCACAATCGACGTCGAACAGGTCGCCGCCATCGGCAGTCAGGATATGAACGACGCGACGTGGCTCACGCTCGCCGCCCGCGCGCAGGCCGCGCTCGATGCGCCGGAAATCGCCGGCGTCGTCATCACGCACGGCACCGACACGATGGAAGAAACGGCGTTTTTCCTGAACCTCGTTTTGCGCACGGAGAAACCCGTCGTGCTCGTCGGCGCGATGCGCCCCGCCACC
>JANPIT010000277.1:0-7010 GCA_031425115.1 Opitutaceae bacterium
GACCCGTGGCAACCCCGCCAGCTCCCGCCGCATCGAGACGCGCTTTCTCGTGAAGACCGGGACGGGCGCCTACGGCCTCACCTACCGCTGGAACGACGCTCAGACCGACGCCACCCTCGTGCCCGACGAGGGCGCCGCCCAGACGTTCACCATCGTGGAAAACGGCGTGGCCCGCCCCCAGACGTGGCAGTTCCCCAGCCGCGCCGACTGCCTCACGTGTCACACGCCGGCCGGCGGCACCGCGCTCAGCTTCAACACCCGCCAGCTCAACCGCGATCACCCGTTCCCCGGCGGCACCGCCTCCATCATCGGCGCGCTCGCCCAAGCCGGTTACCTCGCCAACGCCCCGACCGCGACCGCCGGCCTGCCCGCGCTTACGCCGATCGAAGATGCCGCGCGCCCGCTCGAGCCGCGCGCCCGCGCCTACCTCGACGTCAACTGCGCCTACTGTCACCAACCCGGCGGCACCGCGCTCGGGGCCTTCGACGCGCGCGCGTCCACTCCGCTCACGCTCGCGAACATCATCAATGGCGCCCTCGTCGATTCCGGCGGTGACGCCACGAACCGCGTGCTCGTGCCCGGCGATCCCGCTCACTCGCGCCTCCTCCAACGCATGCGCCTCCGCGGTCCCGGTCAGATGCCGCCGCTCGCCGCCAACGAGCGCGACGTCGCCGGCGAGACGCTGCTCGCCCAATGGATCGCCCAACTCGGTGAACCCCAAATAGTGGATACGCCGAGCCGCCTCGTGAATCTCGCTGCGCGCGCCGCCACCGGCCCCGGCGCCAACGTCCTCACCGCCGGCTTCGTCATCGCTCCCGGCGCGAGCAAGAACATCCTCGTCCGCGCGATCGGCCCCGGCCTGGGCGCCTTTGGCATCTCCGGCGCACTCTCCGATCCCGTGCTCACGCTGCTCGGCCCCGATTCCGCGACGCGCGTCGCCGCGACGAACGACAACTGGGTCGCCACCGACGCACCGACCTTCTCCGCCGCCGGTGCATTCACGCTCGCCGCTAACAGCCGCGACGCCGCCATCGTGGCCCCGCTCGCACCGGGCGCTTACACCGCCCAAGTCACCGGGCTCGACAACGCCACCGGCGTCGCGCTCGTTGAAATTTACGACGCCGACTTCCCCTCGCAGGCACCAGCCTCGCGTCTGATTAACACTGCCGTCCGCGCCCACGTCGGCACCGGCGCGAACATCTTGATTCCCGGCCTGGTGGTAAGTAGCGGCGCGTCGAAGACCGTGCTGATCCGCGCCGCCGGCCCCACGCTCGGCGCCCCGCCCTTCAATGTCGCCGGCGCGCTGGCCGCGCCCGTGCTCACTCTTTTCTCCGGCTCGCAAAGCGTCGCGACCAACACCGCCTGGAACAGCGCCGCCAACGCGCCCGAGGTCCGTCAGGCCGCGCGCGCCGTCGGCGCTTTCGCGTTTGCCGAGGGCAGTCGCGACAGCGCGCTCCTGGTCACGCTCCCGCCCGGCGCCTACACCCTCCAAGTCGCCGGCGCGAACAACACGACCGGCATCGCGCTCGTGGAGATTTACGAGGTGCGGTAAATCGAGGCGCGCGCGCGAAACCCGCGCCGCCCTCTCCGCCTCTCCCCATCAGCGCCGCCTCGCGGCCTCTCCCGCCCCCACCCACACACGTCGCGCACACACACTTCGCGCCCGCACAGTTCGCGCCCGTGTGAGTTCGCGCGCGCACAACTCGCGCCCGTTGGGTTCGCGTGCGCATAGTGTCCACGTCCGGCTTCTCCCATCCCCCGCATCCCACGCCCGCGCGATGCGTTTCTGTGTCTCGACCGAGACAGAGAAACGCATTCAAATTCTGAACGCGCCCCGTCAAAAAGAATCTGCCGAGCCACTGCGAGCCGGACCGACACCGCTGCCCAACCGCGGCGGCGCTAGCTTACGGCCCGTGCGCACTAATCCGAGCCAACCCCGCTGATCGCAGACCTCACTGCTGTTTTTCGCGGCGCTGGAGTGTAGCTTCACAAAGGGCGGCACGGACCCGCTCCGCCTTTCGCCGCGTCGTCCCGCCGTCCCGTCCGCCGCCCACCACACGCCTCGCCTGCTGCCAGACCGCTCGGGATCGGCCCCGCATATTTCTAAAGATGCGTTTCTTTGTCTCGACCGAGACAGAGAAACGCATTGCGCCCGACGACGGAGCTCTGCATCACCGGAGGCGAAGCGAGTTCCCCCCCGGCAGGTCGTGAAACCAGCGACGGAAGAATTTCTCTACTTTCTCTTATGGACGGCCGAGACCCTCGTGCGGCCGACTTGGCGCAACGTAGTCGGGCCCGATTCATTCGAAGCGTGGGCCTATCGCCAAGGGCTCCACCGGCGCCTGGCCGAGCTCGAACGCCTGAAGCTCATCGATGCCCAAGCTCCGAAGGCGGGCGGCGAGCGCCTCGTGCGCCTCACCGCTGCCGGTCGCGAGTTCGCGCTCGCCGGCGTCGATCCCGCGCAGCAATGGGAGCGCACCTGGGATGGCCGCTGGCGGCTGGCCATTTTCGATGTGCCGCAACACCAAGCCGGCCAGCGCTCCCGCTTGCGGCGTGCGCTGCGGAACCGCCGCTTCGGTTACCTGCAAAACAGCGTATGGCTCTCGCCCGATCCCCTCAGCGATATCCAGCTCCAACTGAAAGGAACTTCGCCCAACGTCGAGGGATTGGTTTTCTTCGAGGGCCGCCCTGGCGGCGGCGAGTCCGATCAGGACTTGGTGATGGGTGCGTGGAATTTTCCGGACATTTTCAAGCACTACGAAACGTGGAATCGCATCGCTGATTCGGCTCCGCAAATTCGCCCCGGCGCCACGCCCTCCGCCGCCACCATCCGCACGTGGGCTGAGCGCGAGCGCTCCGCGTGGAGCCAGATCGCGGCGAGCGATCCGTTTCTGCCCGCGCCCTTGCTGCCCGCCAACTATCCCGGCCGCACCGCGTGGGCCCGCCGGGTGCGGCTCCTCACTTCGCTTGGTCAAGCCCTGGCCCGCGTGACGACACCACTCGGCGGAAGCCCGCGCTAGAGACGCACTCCGCACCGGGGCGGCGACTCGCACGCGCCACCACCAGTTCAACACTCATCGCGGCGCGCGGGTTTGCGGATGCGTTTCTCTGTCGCGATCGCGACAGAGAAACGCATCAGTGCCCCGGCGGAAGGCGCCAGCGGAGAGCGATGTCGCAACGGCGCCTTGCACCGCGCGTTGTCATCGCTCAAGCAGTTGGGCGCTTCATCCCCCGCGACCACCGCGCCCCCCCCGCTCAACGCTTTTCGCTTCATCGCGACCCGCGCCAAGCGCGCGAGAGTCGAGCCCTGCCCCTCGCCCGTTCTATGCCCCTCGCCGTTCTGTCTCGTCTCGCTGCGCTCCGCCCCTCGCGGGCCTTCGCCCTCTCGCTTGCTTTCAGCGCGCTCGCGTCGGCTCAGCCGCTCGATCCCGACTACAATCCCAACGCCAACTCGGATGTGTTCGCCGTCGTGGCTCAGCCCGATGGCAAAATCCTCGTCGGCGGAAATTTCTCCGCGCTCGGCGGCACCCCGCGCTCCCGCCTCGCTCGTCTCAACCTCGACGGCAGCGTCGACTCCACTTTCAACCCCGCGCCGAACACCACCGTCACCTCCATCGCGGTGCAGCCCGACGGCCGCATTCTGATCGGGGGCGGCTTCACCAACGTCGGCGGCGTCGGCCGCGTGCGCATCGCCCGCGTGCTCGCTGCGGGCGCCCTCGATGCCAACTTCAACGCCAGCACCGACAGCAACGTCGGCGCACTGGCGGTGCAGCCCGACGGCAAGATTCTCCTCGGCGGCATTTTCACCGTGGTCAACGGCGCCACCCGCACCGTCCTCGCCCGACTCCAGGCCGACGGCTCGCTCGATACCGCGTTCAATCCGACCCTCTCCGGTCTGCCCCTCGGCGGCGGCCAGCTCCGCGTCGACGCCATCGTCGTCCAGCCCGACGGAAAGATCCTCGTCGGCGGCACGTTCACGACGGTCAACGGCGCGCCTTCCGCCGGGATCGTCCGCCTCCACGTCGACGGTTCGCGCGACACGTCGTTCGCCATCGGCTCCGGCGCATTTTCCATCGCGGCCATTCTCCTGCAGCCCGACGGCAACATCCTCGTCGGTGGCTCCTTTTTTAATTTCGACGGCGCGCCCCGCCAGAGCCTCGCGCGTCTCAGCTCCTCCGGTTTGCCCGACTCGCAGTTTGGCCTCATCGGGCCCAGCTCGACCGTCACCAGCCTGGTGTTGCAGGCCGACGGCAAGATCGTTGCCGGCGGCCGCTTCGGCGCCGTCAGCGATCAAGTGCGCGCCGGCCTCGCCCGCTTCAATGCCGATGGCTCTCTCGATCCGGCGTTCGTGCACAACGTCACCGGCTCCAACGGCCCCTCTGCCACTGGCGTATCCGCCATTGCCTCGCCCGCGCCCGGTCAACTTATCGTCGGCGGCACGTTTAGCGCCGTCGCCGGCACGCCTCGCAACGGCCTCGCCCGCATCGGCCTGCCTGCGCCCACCATCGTCACCGCACCCCGCGCGCAAACTGTCCCCACCGGTCAGCCATTCCTGCTCGCCGTCGGCGCCGCCGGTTCCGGCCTCACCTATCAATGGTTGCGCAACGGCACCGCCCTCGCCGGTGCGACCCAATCCACGCTGACCATTCCTGCCGCCACCATTGCCCAGTCCGGCTCCTACACGGTCACCGTCTCCAACTCGATTGGCTCCGTCACCAGCGCGGCCGCCGTGGTCACCGTCGATCCCAGGTCCGTCTTCATCGTGCAGTCGCCCACCAGCCGCACCGTCGCGGCCGGCGCTGAGGTTTCGCTGACCGTGAGCGCCACCGGCCAGGGGCTCGTCACGTATCAGTGGCTCAAGGACGGCCAGCCCATTGCCAATGCCACCGGCAGCACGTTCACGATCGGAATTGCGCTGCCCTCGCACTCCGGCGCCTACGCCGCTATCGCCAGCGATCCCACCGGCAGCGTCACCAGCGCCGCCGCCACGCTCATCGTCACCGGCGAAGTGCCGTTTCTCGTCTCCACCCTTGCCGGCCGATCCGGCCTCGCCGGCAGCGCCGACGGCCCTGGCGCCTCCGCGCAGTTCGTCGACCCGAACGATCTCGCCGTCGATGCCGCGGGCTATCTCTACGTCTCCGACCGCGAGGCGCATGCGATCCGCAAGATCAGTCCCGCCGGCGTCGTCACGACGCTCGCCGGCCGCAGCGGCACCTCCGGTTTTGCGGACGGCACCGGCAGCACCGCGCTTTTCAACCTGCCGAGCGGGATCGTGGTCGACCGCGCCGGCAACGTCTTCGTCGCCGACAACACGAACAACCGTATCCGGAAAATCACTCCCGCGGGCGTGGTCACGACGCTCGTGGGTTCCGCCCAGGGCAGCGTCGACGGCAGCGCCACCCTTGCCCGGCTCACGCTCCCGCAGGGCCTCGCGCTCGACCCCGCGGGCAACCTCTACTTCAGCGAGAGCGCCACCCACACGATCCGGCGCATCACCCCCGCGGGCGACGTGACCACGATCGCCGGCGGCACCCGCGCCAGCGGCCACGTCGACGGTGCGGGCACCACCGCGCGCTTCAACGGCCCCTCCGGCCTCGCGGTCGACGCCACCGGGATCGTCTACGTCGCCGACACCAACAATCACGTCATCCGCCGCATCACCCCGGAAGGCCAGGTCTCAACGCTCACCGGTGAAGTCGGTAACTCCACCGCCCGCGACGGCCCGCTCGCGACTGCACGTTTCTTCGCGCCGCGCCGCCTCGCGTTCGATCCAGCCGGCAATCTTTTCGTAAACTCCACGACCTCGATCCGACGCATCGGCATCGACGGCAACGTCTCGACGCCCCTCGGCAGCACCACCATCGGCGTCAACGATGGCCTCGGCGCCAGCGCGCGTTTCGCCAGCGTCCTCGGCCTCGCCTTCGACAGCCTCGGTCAGCTCTACGTGAGCGACGACAACAACTTCCTCATTCGCAAAGCCACCCAGCTCGGCTCCCGCAGCGCCCGCCTCGCCAATCTCTCCGTGCGCAGCCGCGCCGGCACGGGCAACGACACGCTGATCGTCGGCTTCAACATCACCGGCGGTTCCAAATCGCTCCTCCTGCGCGCGGTCGGCCCCACCCTCGGCGCACTCGGCGTCACCGGCACGCTCGCTGACCCCACCGTTCGCTTGGAAGGCGACGGCACGCTCATCGCGCAAAACGACGATTGGAGTGTCGGCGTAACCGGCGATTCGATACGTCTCGCCGCGGCCAGCGTCGGCGCGTTTGCACTCCCCAACAGCAGCAAGGACGCCGCCGTGCAGCCTCTGCTCAACGCCGGCAGTTTCACCGCGCAAGTCGGCGGTGGCACCGGCGTCGCGCTCGTCGAAGTTTACGATCTCGGCAGCGTCGGCAACGGCCGGCTCGGCAATCTCTCCGCGCGCACGCGGGCCGGCACCGATGCCGACACCTTGATTGTGGGCTTCGTCATCGCCGGGGACTCCGCTAAAACCATCCTCATCCGCGGCATCGGTCCCACGCTGGCCGCGTTTGGCGTCGGCGGGGCGCTCGCAGCGCCGCGCTTGCAACTCTACCGCGACACCATGCTCGTCGCGGAGAGCGGTGCGTGGGGCGGCAGCCCTTCGCTCGCCACCGCCTTCAGTCAGGTCGGCGCCTTCGCCCTCGCCCCCGACTCGCGCGACGCCGCGCTACTCGTCACGCTTCTGCCGGGCGCCTACACCGCCCAAGTCACCGGCACCGCGGGCACCACCGGAGTCGCCCTCGTCGAGATCTACGACGTGCCCTGAGTTTGGTCCACGGGCCGGGGTTATGCTGAATCGTTCCTCGTTCTCGTAATCGTAATCGTTCTCTAATTCCACAGACCACTCGCTGGCGTTCGTAGCGACGAGCGCCAGCGAGTGGATTGCTCGGTTTATCTGCGGAATTGCGTGCACGACTGGTTTCCCGAATCGCGGGAGTTCTTGATTTCCTGCGTCCCAGACCATCCCGCCAAAACGCCGCATTGCATCC
>JANPIT010000278.1:0-3563 GCA_031425115.1 Opitutaceae bacterium
AATGGCTCGCGCGTCACCCCGCGCCCGATCTCATCCTGGCCGACATTCAGCTCAGCGACGGCCTTTCACTCGACCTGTTTCGCTCCTCCCCGCCGCCCTGCCCGATCGTGTTCACGACCGCGCACGACGACTACCTGCTCGACGCCTTCGCCACCCACGGCATCGCCTACCTGCTGAAGCCGGTTAAGCCCGCCGACCTCGCCGCAGCCCTGAAAAAATATCGCGACCTCGGACGGCACTTCACCGCGAACTTCACTGCGCTCACCCGGCAGTTGGCCACGCCCGCTGCGCCGGCAAATGCACCGAGCGCTCCGGAGCCACGTCGCCGCATCCTCGCCCAAAAGGGCCTGGCCTTCCAACCGGTCGCGTTGGAGGACATCGCTTATTTTTTCTCCGAACATAAGCTCACGTTTCTCGTCACGGGTATGGCCGAACGTTTTCTCGTGAACGATTCTCTCGCCACGCTCGAGGCCGAGCTGCCGCCGACAGAATTCTTCCGGCTGGGTCGCAACGTTCTCGCCCACATCAGCGCCGTCCGCAGTTTCCGCGCGATTGGGAAGGGCCGGCTCGCGGTCCAGCTCCAGCCCGCCACCGCCGAGGAAGTGCAGGTCACCCAGGAACGCGCCGCAGATTTCCGCGCGTGGGCGGGCCGGTAGCGAGACTGCAAAACCTCAGAACCACTCACGCGACCATTCGGTTAGCCAGCGGTCGTGAAAAAATACGTCGCCTGCGGCCCGATCCGACCGCAAGGTCGGCGCGCTTTGCGGCTTCGTCGTCTTCGACGCGGTCGACTTGCATGGCACTCTTGCCACGGAACGATCGACGAGCGCGGCACTTCGCGCGTTCGTCAAAACGAAGACACCACGTGCGAACCGACCTAATCGGCTAGCACGAGAAAGACGCATAATATGCTCCGAGCACTGCTCCGGGAGGACTCAGTCGCAGCGGCGTAACCACGCCGCACCACTGCAGGTCCCCCTCAGCGACGCGCGATAACTCGCGCGTCGCTGATAGTAGCGGCGGCCGAAAACGTGCGGCGCTCAGGCTCCCGCGCCCTTTGCCCCACTGCTGCGTCTGGCCCAGCGCCCCTTTCATTCCGCCCATGCTTCGCCTCCTCGCCTTCCTCGGTTTGGTTAGCGTGGTCGCCTTCGCCCAAGATCCCGCGGCGCCTGCGCCTGATCTCAAAGCGAACCCGGCCCCTCGAGTCGCACTCCTCGACCCGACCCTGCCCACCCTCTTCATCGCAGGCGACTCGACCGCCGCGCGCGGGCGCGGTGTGACTCAACAAGGCTGGGGCGTGCCCTTCGCCGACTATTTTGATCCCGCCAAAGTCAATGTCGCCAACCGCGCACGCGGCGGCCGCAGCAGCCGCACCTTCATCACCGATGGCTCCTGGCCTCAGCTGCTCGCCGAACTCAAAGCCGGCGACACCGTGCTGATCCAGTTTGGCCACAATGACGGCGGCGCACTCAACGACGAGCCGCCGCCGCCCTTGCGCGCACGCGGCAGCATCCCGGGCGTCGGCGATGAGACCAAAGCGATCGACAACGTGCTCACCAAACAGCGCGAAGTCGTCCAGACCTTCGGCGGGTATCTGCGCAAAATGATCGCCGACGTGAAAGCCAAAGGCGCCGCGCCCATCGTCCTGTCTCTCACACTGCGCAATCGCTGGACCGAGAGTAAGATCGAGCGCGGCTCAGGCCGCTACAGCCAGTGGTCGCGCGAGGTCGCAGCCGCCGCCCAGGTGCCTTTCCTCGATCTCATGAACGCCCAGGCCGATCGCTTCGACCTGCTCGGCGAAGAGAAGGTGAAGGCGCTGTATCCACAGGACCATACCCACTTCAACGCCGAGGGCGCCGACCTTCATGCCGCGACGGCCGTCGCACTCTTGAAAAACCTGCGACCGAATCCGGTCGCGCGCCTGCTCTCCGCGAAAGGCGAGGCCGTGCCACCGCGCTAGTGCAGCGACCAGCCGTGGTAGCTGCGAGCGCCAGCGAGTGGACGCACCCGAGCACCACTCGCTGGCGCTCGTAGCCACTGTGGTGCGAGTCTTCCGGAGCCTCTCGGTCCGCGCTTACGGCAGCTCGTAGATCTCGATCAGCGCCTCGCCCGCCGTATTCGCAACGCCGGACACCTGCGCCGTGTAGGTGCCGGCCGGCACCGTGACGATCAGCGCCGCGTCCTTGCTGGTCGCATCGGGCAGATCGAAGGCACCCGCCGTGGTGAACGCCGCGCGTGCCGGCACCGCGCCCGCCTCTGCCCAGTTGTCGTTCGCCGCGAAGAGCGTGCTCCGCCCGCCCTCGCTCAAATAAAGTTCTACTTTTGGATCCACGAGTGCGCCCGAAACGCCGAAGCCCGCCGCAAGCCGCGGCCCTACTCCGCGAATCAGCAGCCGCTTCGGCACATTCCCGCTGATCGCGAAACCCGCGATCAAGGTGCCCTCACCGGTGCCCGCGAAATTGCGCGCCGAGAGATTAACCAGACGCGCGGGACCTGTCGCATCCGCGTCGTAAAGCTCGACGAGCGCCACTCCGCTGCGCTCCGTCGAATCGGAGACGTGGATTGTCCGCGCGCTATCGATCGTCGTGACCAGCGCCGCGTCGCGACTCGCCGCGTCCGCGATGTCGAAGGCGCCCACGGCGGAAAACGTCGCCCGCAATGTTGCCGCCGCACTGGCGCTGCCCGCCCAATCGTTATTCGAAGCCACGATCGTGTCGCGGCCATTGACCTGAGCATGAATTTCCAGGCGGGGATCAAGCACCGTCCCCGTCACGCCGAAGGCCGCGAGGCCCGGACCGATGCCGCGCACCAGCACCTGTTTGCTACCACCGGACACGACGGCACCCACGATCAACGGTGAGCTGGGGCCACGCGCCGTCGCGCGCACGGAAAGATTCACGAGTCGACCCGCGCGCGGCGCTTCCACCGCCAATCGCGCCATCCGGCTGACCAACGGGCCATTGTTGTCCGTCACGATCACCTCATAGTCGCCCGCATTCGTCGTTTGTGCCGCCGTGATCGGCAGGGTCGACGTCGTCGCACCCGTAATCGCGAGGCCATTGCGCCGCCACTGGTAGCGCAGCGCGCCCGTGCCGGTCGCTTGCACGCTCATCGTCGCCGTCGTCCCCGGCGCGACGGTCTGGCTGACCGGATGCTCCGCGAAGGCGATGGTCTCCGACACTTCCAACGCAAAGCCCTCCGTGCCCGTGCCGACCATCGCCTGCACGCCACGCGCGTTCAACGACGACACAAACTGGTTCGCGTCCGCCTGCGTTCCCTCCGCCAGGCCCCAATGAATCGGAATCGCGATGCGGGCCTTCAAATCGAGCGCCGCATCAACCGCCTCTTGCACGCTATTCATCGTGAAGGTCTGACCGAGCGGCAGCATCGCGACGTCGACGGAAAAATTCTTCATCTCGGGGAAACGCTCCGTGTCGCCCGCTTGATAGACGCGCACGCCACCCACATTCACCACATAGCCGACGTAGTTCAGCGCGCGCGGGTGATTGTTTTTGACGACGTTATACATCGGCACCGTTTCGATTTCGATCCCGCTCAAAATC
>JANPIT010000279.1:0-4430 GCA_031425115.1 Opitutaceae bacterium
CCCGCCCCAACATCCACCTCGCCGCTCTCGCCGGCGTGCTCGCGCTGGCTTCGCCGCTGGCCGCGCAGACACCTGCCACGCGAGCGATCCCCGCCACTCCACCTGACACGGTCGTCCTGTCGCCCTTCGAAGTCGCGGCGGGCACGGACAACGGCTACGCCGCGAGCGGCACCCTGGCCGGCACGCGCTTGCGCACGGAACTGCGCGATGTCCCCGCGTCGATCTCCGTCGTGACGAAACAATTCATGGACGACATCGGCGCGACCACGCTCGATGGCCTCCTGACCTACACCCTCAGCACCGAGGCCGCCGGCTTGGGCGGCAATTTCAGCAACCACGGTTTGGACGGCAACTTCACGGATGTCATTTCCGGGCTGCGCGGTGCGCAAGGGGCGACGCGCGTCCGCGGCATCGGCAGTGCGGATCAGACGCGCGATTTCTTCATCACCAGCACGGCGATGGATGGCTACAACACCGAACGCGTCGAAATCAACCGCGGCCCCAATGCCATCCTCTTCGGCCTCGGTAACGCCGCCGGCATTATCAACACCGGCTTGATCAAGGCTCAGACCAACCAAAACAGAACCAAGGTGGAAACTCAGATCGGGCAGCACGCCACGCAGCGTATCTCCCTCGATCACAATCAGGTCTTGTTCAAGGATCGTCTGGCCCTGCGCATCGCGACCCTCTACGGCGACAAGCGCTATCAGCTCAAGCCGGCCTTCGTTCGCGATGAGCGGTTATTCGGGACCGCCACCGCGCGACCCTGGAAGGGCGCCGTGCTCCGGGCCAGCGCCGAACATGCGAAGCAGTTTTCCAACAAAGCCTACAACTCGACCCCGACCGACAATATCACCTGGTGGTGGGCGCTCGGTAAACCGGTCTACGACCCCATCACGGGCGTGGCCACCTACCTGGGGACGATGCCGACGGATCCCAACCTGCGGCCCATCACGGCCACGGGCGGTTTGAACACAGGCCTCATCGGCGGATTCTCCCAGAAACCGCTCTTGATTCAGGAAAATCCGGCGGTGGCGCGTTTCGGCATCACCGGTCTCGCCCCCTCCGTGCAGGCCATCGAAGGCTTTAACAACCGCGTCCGCCTGAATGACGCCGGCACCGCTTATGTGAACGACGGCTGGCGGCTCCTTCAATCGTCCAAGAACTACGTCCAGCGCCTCCACCAGACGAGCAGCCCGGCTTCGTTTAATTTCTGGAAAGACGACAAGCTGACCGACCCTTCGATTTTCAACTTCTACGATGAGATGCTCGAAGGTCCCAACAAGCGGGAATGGGCATTTTTCAAAACCTACAATGCCAGCTTTGAGCAACGTCTCGGCGCCAATGCCGGCGTCGAGGCGGCCTTCTTCAAGGAGACGCTGCGTAACGGCCACGTTCAGCCCTTCCAGTTCCGCAATCACGCCATCAGCATCGATATCAACACCAGGCTGCCCAACGGGCTGCCGAACCCCAACCTGGGTCGCCCCTATATTACCTCGGCTGACGGCTTCGACAACGCCCCAGAATCCGATCGCGAGGCGTTCCGGGCGACAGCCTACTATGACCTCAACTTCGCCAGCAGCAGGAAAGAGGGCTGGCTGTGG
The DNA here is from genome assembly GCA_031425115.1 of Opitutaceae bacterium. Taxonomy (GTDB): domain Bacteria; phylum Verrucomicrobiota; class Verrucomicrobiia; order Opitutales; family Opitutaceae; genus ER46. The sequence goes on from JANPIT010000279.1 coordinate 1,605, forward strand.
AAGGCGCTTGGCCGGCATGTCTTCACCGGCTCGTTTACGAATCAGAAAGCGGAGGTCGCCAGCTATGGCGGGCGCAACCACGCCCTCGGGCTCGACTACTGGACGGCGGAGTCAGTCAACGAACCCAGGACCATCGCGCTGGATAGCGGCAACCGATTCCTCCAGCGGACTTCCTACATCGGGCCCAGCCTTCTCTCGGCGTCCAGCGCCCGCAACGGCGGCCTCCAGGGTGTCACCGCCGACAACAGCCTCGATGGCGCGAGCAGCGTCAACATGCTCTATTTTCAGGCACCTGCCGCCACTCCCGTATCGCAGGGCCAGATCCCGCAGTTCCAGAACCGCTCCTTCACCCTCATCCCGAAAGGCAAATACGACTTCAGCAACGTCACGATTTTTCCCAGTCGCAGTGCCGACGAGGTCAAGTCGTCCGTCTTTGTGGCCAACAGCTACTGGTGGGACAACACCCTCGTAAGCACGCTCGGCTGGCGCAAGGACGCCTTCAAGACCTACACTGCCCCCGCGTCCCTCACCGATCCCGTGACCGGGCTGAAAATCGTCGATAAGAATGTCTGGAAGTGGACCGCTCCGGCGCTGGATAGCTCCGAAACGTCGTTCTCCTACGGTTTGGTGCTGCACCAACCGACGTTTCTCCGGGGCAAGTTGCCGCTGGGCGCCGACGTTTCGCTGACCTACAACGTGTCCGACAACTTCCGGCCCAGCTCGCCGCGCTTTGATTTCTTCGGCAATTCGCTCGCTGCGCCGACGGGGTCGACGAAGGAATGGGGTGCCCTCGTTTCACTCTTCCACAAGAAGCTCGAGCTGCGCTTCACCAAGTATGAGACGATCGCGTCGCTCGCCACCGCCACGGCCCTGCGCGAACCGCAAAACGTGATCGTGCGCCGCCTCGATTCCCAAATCGAACTCAATTCCGATCCCATCTATCGCGCCGCAGCTTCGCCCGCGGCCCTCGCAGCTTGGAATCAGTGGCAGCAGGGCGCGGACGCGCAGAGTCTCTTCAAGACCTTCGACTTCCGGTTCTCTCCGGGGCCCAATGGCACCACGATCGTCGATCGCGATGACCGAATCGGCACGGTCGTGGGCACCACCGATGTCGTCGGCACCGGCTACGAATTCGACGTCACCTACAATCCCGTCCGGCAATGGCGTATCTCCTTCAACGCCGCCCGCCAGGACGCGGTCTCTGGAAACACGGGCGCCGCGTTCGTGCGGATGCTCTCCGTGCTCGCCCCGATCTGGGGCGGCTCCGCTGCCGCGCTGCCGGACTCGGCGACCTCGGGTAACACGCTCGGCCAGGCTTTCGCCCAAGTGAAGGCCGATGTGGACAAGGCCGTGCTGCTCGACGGATCACCCTCCCCCGAGTTGCGCCGCTGGCGTTTTAACGTCGTCAACAACTACTCGTTCACCGAGGGGCGCCTCAAAGGGTGGCGCCTCGGCGGGGCCCTTCGCTGGCAGGATCGTGCGGCGATCGGCTACCCGGTGAGAGTTCTGCCCGATGGCTCCGGCGTGTCTGATGTCACCAAGCCGTTCTTCGGTCCCAAGGAAACCAACGTTGACGGCTGGATCGGCTACAGCCGCAAGCTGACGGAAAAGGTCCGTTGGAGCGCGCAACTCAACGTGCGCAACATCGGGGTCGGCAACCGCCTGATCCCGGTGAACGCCCAGCCCGACGGCTCCTACAATACCATGCGGATCGCCGAACCGCAGACGTGGCTGCTCACGAACTCGTTCGAGTTCTGAACCCCGGTGCGTCTTCGCGATGAAATGATCGCGCCCGCAGTGTTTTCCAACGCTCGCGGGCGTTTCTCTTTCCTGGGTTGGCGCGCCTGCGCCGTGCTCGCGTGCTTCGCACTGTCGTCGGGCGCGCTGTCGGGCGCAGCGGGAGACGTCGGCCCGGGCTGGGTGCTCGAATCCCTCGGCGGAATCACGGAGGCCCCGGCGGAAGTCATCGCCGGGCGCAGATCGATCAAGGCCGACTACACCGGCAATGCCTCATATCAATCCTACTTCCGGTCCGACCACGCGGTCTTTCCGCTGACCGCGGGTCGAGCCTACCGCGTCACGTTTCGCTACAAAATCCTCACCCAGCCGGACCGCGGCTTCGAGGTGCTCTTCCTTTCCCCCCGCGCTGCGGCGGCGGGAAATTTCCTCCCTTCGCGCATCCTCAACGGCCCCGCCGGCACCACCGGCACGGCTGAGCTCACCAACACCCTGGGCGCCTACGAAGACTATTCCGTCCGCTGGAATATCGTCGGCCGCGGCGCCATCGCGATCGACGATATCCAGTTGATCGATACGGCGACCGGCGCGGTGCTGCTCTCGGAAAACGCCGAGGGCGGCGCACCCTCGTTCCGCCTGGCCCAGTCCGCCCTGCCTCCGGCCCAGGTCGGTCGCACGTTTGCCGTCGCGCTGGCCGCACTCGGTGGCCGGCCGCCCTACACCTGGCGACCGGGCACACTGGCGCTGCCGCCCGGGCTCACGTTGGATCCGGACGGCCATCTTTCCGGCACGATCACCGCCGCCGGAAGTTTCCTCTTCGACGCCTTTGTGACCGATGCCAACCAAGCCACCGGTCGCCTGTCGCTCCGCCTGACCGCCATCGCAGCGGATCCCCTGCCGCCTCCGCCGCCGCTGGCCATTGCGAACAACACCGTGACGGTCCGACCGCAGCCCTATCTCCCTGCGTTTCGAAATCCCCTCGGGGGCATGAGGCCCGGCCTCAACTCAGCCCGCTCCCATCCGTTTGCCTCGCTCGGCCGCCAATACATCGAGTGGAACCTGATTGAGAACAGCGCCGCCGACACCGTG
>JANPIT010000280.1:0-2621 GCA_031425115.1 Opitutaceae bacterium
GGCCTCTCCTTCATCGCGCTCATCTGGTTCCCGTTGTCGCGCGCGGGGAGCGGCGCGTGGTGGGCCGGACTCGCCGCCACCACGCTCGTGCTCGGCTCGATGGGCTCCGGCCTCGTCGCCGCCGCCGTCGCGATCATCGTCATCGTCTTTCGGATACGACAGGGCGCGGTCACCATCAAAGCCAGCGTCCCCACCCTCCTGCTCGCCGCTGCGCTGGTGCTCGCCGGCCTCCTCACCCGCGAGGTCGCCGCCCAGCACGCGAATCTGAAGGCACGCAGCGTGTCCGAGTTCATTCTGTCTGCGCTGCACAGTCTGCAATGGCCGCTACGTCACGCGGATTGGGCCGCGCCCCTGATGTGGGCACCGTGGGCTCTGCTCGCCTGGGGTCTCCTCAAGCGCCACAACCCGACGCCACGTCGCGGCACGTGGGCCCTCGCGGGGTTGGGCCTCTGGACCCTCGTCCAAATTGCCGCGACAGCTTACGCGCGCGGCGCCGGCGCCGATTATCCCGCGCCGCGCTACCAGGACACGCTCGTCTTCGGCGCGATGACCAATGGCATTGCCCTCGCGTGGCTCCTCTCAACGCGCGCGCCGGCGACTCGCGCCAACTGGCGCCTCCCGCTTCTCGCCTGCCTCTGGGTGCTCGGCCTCGGCGTCGGTCTTTATCAAAATCTCGCGCAGGCCTTCAGTTGGGATCTGCTCGAAGCGAGACGTTACTACCGTGCCGCCGAGACCAACGTCCGCCGCTACGTGGTCACCCGTGACTCCGCCGAACTCGACTCACCCGACGTGCCGTATCCCAGCGTCCCCGGTTTGATGGAGCGTCTCGATCATCCCGTCGTTCGGCCGCTGCTGCCGGTGCCCCTCCGCGCGCCCCTCGCACTGACGCCGGCCACTTCGGCCACACCCGAAACCAGCGCCGCCTTTCTCGAAAACGATCTCCCGCCGCGCCACGAGATCTGGCCGCTCCAACACGGGCTTTCCTTTCAAACTCCCGCGCTCCCCGGCGCCCGCACCTGGGGCTCATTCGCGCGCGGCGGCGCCGCCGCAACGGGCGAGTGGCGCAGCGCGCCGCTCCCGCCCTCCCGGCACGCGTGGCTCCAATTCGAGACCGCCGGCCACGTCGGCGAGCCCGGCGTCGCACTCGAGCTGCGCGATGCGCGCACCGACGCGCTGCTCGCCACGGTGAAGCCCACGCGCGTGCCCCGCGATTCCTGGCGCGCCGCCTACGTGCGCACGCCAACAGTCCCGTTCGTCGTCGTCGCGCGTGACTCTGATGCTCAACGCTGGCTGGCGTTCAGCCCGCCGTTTGAAATGGGCGCGCTGTCCTACGCCGCCTGGCAAGCGACCAAACAGGGCGCACTCCTTTTCTGGGTCGCACTTTCCGCAAGCGCGACGCTGGCGGGGCTCCTCTGGCTCGACACCCATCGCCGCCGTCCGCGCTCCCGCGGATAATTCCTTGTCGGCCAACGCCGCTCTCGCCGACACTCGTCCGCTTCGCATGAAGTTTTTCACGCTCCCGGCTTTGCTCGTCGCCGCGCTCATTAGCGTCTGCGTCGCTCTGCCCTTCCTGCCCGCGTCGAAGATGCGGCCGGACCTCTTCATGCTGGAGATCGAGCTGACCTCGTCCGTCGGCGGTCCGCTGCGCACTTACTACGACGACGGTGCGGGCCTGCGCGAAGAACTCTCCGGCTACGCCACGGTAAGCGCCGGAACAACGCCCAGCAAAGTCCGCCTCCCGCTCCCTCCCGGCGCGTATCGCACCCTGCGCCTGGATCCTTTGGAAGGCGCCGGCCGCGTGGTGATCCATGCCGTGCGCATCGTCTCGCTCACCGGCCGCACGCTCGAGGTCGTCCCGCTGGAAGGTTTCCGCGCCGGCCAGCAGATCGAGTCGCTCCGCCTGCAAAATGGCACGCTCGAGATTGTCGCCCCGCCCGGCAGCAACGACCCACAAGTGCTTCTCTCGTTCGCCTCACCGCTGCTCGTGCGCGCCCACTGGACCGACTACGCTCGCGGGGCCGCGCCGATCGTGGGCTCTCTATTTTTAGCCCTCGGCGCCGCGCTTTTTCTGCTCGATCGCGCTCCCCGACTCCGCACTGCCTTCGCGAACCGCGGTCGCCGGCTTGCGGATACGCCCCGCCTCGCCGTCTGCCTCGTGGCCGCAGCATCGATGCTCGCGAGCGCGTATCCCGTCGCGTTCCTCGGCAAGAGCTTCGTCTCTCCGAATCTCGGCACCGTTCTGCTCTACGATTACTACCCGACACTCCCCGGCTACAAATCCGGTGAGGTCACCGACGTGAAACTCGCCGACGTGGGCGCCGTGATGTGGCAGCACGTGCCGTTCTCGATGATTCAACATCGCGCGCTCGCCCAAGGTGAGCTTCCGCTTTGGAATCGCTACAACGCCGGCGGCGTTCCCCTTTTGGCGCAGGGCCAGTCCATGTTCGGAGACCCGCTGCACTTTCTCGTCATCGCCGCCAACGGCGCCGCCTGGGCCTGGGACCTGAAATACCTGATCGCCAAATGGCTCTTCGCCACCGGCCTCGGACTGACCGTGCTGACCTTGGGGTGGGCGAACCGTCCCGGTGAGCCGCGGCTCGGCGAGGACGCCTCGCCCTACC
>JANPIT010000281.1:0-1784 GCA_031425115.1 Opitutaceae bacterium
TGGGCTGACGATTTGTTTGCTGAACGACTACGGTGAGTGCTGGCGGCCACTGGCCACCGAGCCTCGGTTCAGCCGGGGCCATGTGGTGTTGGCCTGCGCTTCGCTCGTCGATCCCGCGGATGCGATCGGAGTCGTGGGACAACTCCCGCTGGCCCGCACGCCGGCGTTTCACCTCGTGGTCGTGGCGCCGGACCAAGAGGCGTGTGTGCTGCATTGGAATGGCGCGGAACTCTCCCGCGATCGGCAGCCGCTCCACCTGCCCTCACGGACCTCATCCTCGTTCGAAACCACCGAGGTGATTGCGCTGCGCATGTCGAGATTTGGCGCATTCGTGCAGTCACCAGAACGGCCCGAGGTTCAGGAGTTAGCGGCGTATCACCGTCAGCACGACCCCAGTCGTGGTTCGCATTCGGTGTTGATGCGCCGACCGGATGCAGCGACGCGCAGCATCACGCAGGTGATCGTGCGGGACCGCACGGTGAACATGAACTACGAACCGCTGCGCTGGGCCTTACCCGGCCCGGTAACCCTGGCGCCCGTAAATCTGACCTTGCCACGCTTCCGAGGTGCAACGTGCGCCGCCTGAAGACTGACTGATCTTCACTTCGGGGAAGTTTTCGGAGCCGTCGGGTGGACGAGCTTGCGCAGTTCCACGCTCCAATGGTCGATCCCGCTGCGGGCGTGGCCGAAACGGGAGAAACTGGAGATCACTTGCAGCGGCGTGCCATTGCTGAAGCCGACAAACGCCACGATTTGCTCGGTGGTGGTCGCGTCGCGCACATCGTATTCCATGCTCACGCCGCCGTTGTCGACCGGCCACAGGAGGACTCCCGTGACTACGTTGAGCGTGGGACTGGAGGTATCGACGCCGGTGATCGCGGAGCGGACGCGCAAAGTTCCGGGCGCTGCGGTTGTGACGATTTCCAACTCCTTCTCGAACGCTTTCCGCAACGCGCCCTCGCTGTAGGCGGCAAGCTCCGCGACTTCCTTGTCCGTGATCTTCTTTTGGTCCGCGGCATTGAGGCGGACGACGGTCGGCTCGATCAGCACCGCCGTGTAGTCGGCTTTCTTCCATTCGGGGCGCTCATACACCAGGCGACGCGAATCTTTCGCATCGGGCTTCAGATGGGCGTAGTTGTCGAGAAATCCGCTGGAGCGGTTCGATGTGCTGGCGCAGCCGCTCAAAAACCAGGACGCGAGAATGAGCGCGAGAACGGTCGGTCGGGTAACAGAGTTCGAGAGCATGCCATGGGACACGCTCGTGCGGGGTTTATTCCGAAGGCTGAAAAGATTTGGATTTTCGTGGGTAGCCTTGCGACCTCCGGGCGCGAGAGGTGCAACGCCCACTTCACGAGCCGCGCGCCCGGACGCATGGTCTTTTGGTTTGGCTGCGTAACTGTAGGCCAGTCCGCTTGCGGACGCGGTTTGGCGCGCGCAAGCGCGCTGACCTACGGTTCAGGTCTTTGTATAGCCAAAACAAAAGACCACGCGCCCGGAGGTCGCGGTCCTACCTTCCTGACTGCACTGCTGTCAAAATTTCAGCAGCCGTTGGTATTATTCCCGCGATCCGCGGAGAAGCCGCCTATTTGCCCGCCGGCACAATCTGGTCCAAAATAAACTCGGCGACCGCGGCCTTGGGCGCTGGCCCGAAACTCACCCGCGGTCCGGCCGCGCCGATGAGCAGCACGGCATTGTCGTCGGAATTCATGCCGATGCCAGGCTGGCTCACGTCGTTGGCGACGATCCAATCGAGCCGTTTCTCGGCGAGTTTTTTGCGCGCGTAG
>JANPIT010000282.1:0-12072 GCA_031425115.1 Opitutaceae bacterium
GAGCCGTTTGGGGTGGGCGACGTGCTGGTGCTCTACACCGATGGGCTGACTGAAGCGCCGAACGAGGAGGGGAAGGAGTTTTCGGGGGCGCGTCTGGCCGATGTCAGCCGCTCGCTGCACGCCCACACGCCGAAGGAAATCAATGACGGCATCCTCGAAGCCGTGCAGCGTTTTGTGGGCGAGGTCGCGCAGCGCGACGATTTTACGCTGGTATCCCTGCGACGTTAGTCTGGGTCGACGGGTTGTCGGCTGAGAAATGAGATTACGGTTTGCCTCGTCCGGCGCGGGCTCCTCAGTGTGACCGAGCTATGCCTGCTGCCGACGCTTCCGTCTCCGCTCCACCGCTTGATCGTTTCTCGCTGCCCGATGCCGGCGGGCACTTCGGTCCGTATGGCGGCGTCTTCGTGCCGGAGACGCTGATGACCGCGCTGTCGGATCTCGGCGCAGCCTACGAAGCGGCGCGCAAAGATCCAACGTTCCTGCAGGAGTTGCGGCACCATTTGAAGGAGTTCGCGGGCCGGCCGACCGAGCTCTATTTTGCGGAGCGGCTCACCGCGCATTGTGGGGGCGCGAAGATTTATCTCAAACGCGAGGACCTGCTGCACACCGGCGCGCACAAGATCAACAACGCGCTCGGCCAGGCGCTGCTCGCGCGCCGCATGGGGAAGAAGCGGATCATCGCCGAAACCGGCGCGGGCCAGCACGGCGTGGCGACGGCGGCGGTGTGCGCGAAGTTCGGGCTTGAGTGCGTCGTCTACATGGGCGCGGTCGATATGGAGCGGCAGGCGCTCAACGTGTTTCGCATGCGGCTGATGGGCGCGGAGGTCCGCGGCGTCGAAGCCGGCCAGAAGACGCTCAAGGAAGCGATCAACGAGGCGATGCGTGACTGGGTGACGAATGTCCGCGCGACGCATTACATTCTCGGTTCGGCGCTCGGATCGCACCCGTATCCGATGATGGTGCGCGATTTTCACCGTGTGATTGGTCAGGAAGTGAAGGAGCAGATTCTCGCCCGTGAGGGTCGTCTGCCCGATGAGATGATCGCGTGCGTGGGAGGTGGATCGAACGCGATTGGCTTCTTCTTCGAATTTCTCGAGGACGCGAAGGTGCGGCTCGTGGGCGTCGAAGCGGGCGGCCGCGGCATCACCCGCGGTGATCACGCGGCGCGTTTCGAAGGCGGCAAGCTCGGCGTGCTGCAAGGCTGCAAGACTTACATTCTTCAAAATGACGACGGCCAGATCGAGCTGACGCATTCCGTCAGCGCGGGGCTTGACTACGCTGCGATCGGGCCGGAGCACGCGTTTTACCGCGACCGTCACCGGATCAGTTTTGCCTACGCCTGCGACGACGAGGTGATGGAGGCATTCAAGCTTTGCTCGCGCATGGAGGGCATCATCCCCGCGCTGGAGAGCACGCACGCGCTGGTGCACGGCTTGAAGCGGGCCAAGGCGATGCGCCGCGACGAAATCCTCGTGATCAACCTCTCCGGCCGCGGCGACAAGGATGTGAACCAAGTAGCGAAAATACTGGGCGTGAAGCTCTGATTTCTTGACCACAGATGGCACGGATAAACACGGATAGAGTCGGACTCGGAGTTTTATCCGTGTTCATCCGGGTAATCCGTGGTTGGATTGGTTCCTCATGAAAAGTATGACCGGCTATGGCCGCGCGACGGCAGCGGTGGAAAATTTCTCACTCACCGTGGTGGTCAGCTCGGTGAATCGGAAGACGCTCGATCTTACGATCGGTCTGCCGGAGGCGTGGGAAAGTCTCGAGCCGGCGATCGGCGAACTCGTGCGGAAGTTCGCGTCGCGCGGCAAAGTTCACGTCGATATCGAAGTGACCGGCGACCGCTCGAGCGCGGAGCAAACGTGGGACGAGGCGGCCGCAGAACTCGCGCTTGAGCGGCTGCGCGAGTTTGCGACGCGGCAAGGGGTCGTGGAGTTTCGCCCGTCGCCCGAGCTGCTTTGGCAGGTGGCGAATTCTCAGCGGCGAGCGACCGAGTTTCCGTCGGTTGATGCCGCGCAGAAACAGGTGCTCGAGACGGTGAGCAGCGCGCTGCGGGGGTTTACGGCGATGCGTGCAAAAGAGGGCGAGGCGCTCCTGGTGGATTTTTTCGGCCGCTCCGAAACACTGCACCGGCACGTCGAGGCGATCGCCACGCGCGCTCCCCAGGTGCCGGCAAACTACCGCGAGCAATTGATGAAACGGCTGCGCGACGCCGGGCTGGAGCTCGATCTCAGTGACGATCGGGTGTTGCGCGAGATCGCGCTCTTTGCGGATCGCTGCGATGTGACGGAGGAAATTACGCGGCTGCGCAGCCATTTCGACCAGTTCGCTACGTTGCTGAAATCCGAAGGGGAAATCGGCCGGAAGGCAGAATTTATCCTGCAGGAAGTTGGTCGCGAGGTGAACACGATCGGCAGCAAGGCCAACGACGTGACAATCGCGCGCGCCGTGATCGAGCTGAAGAACGAGCTCGAGCGCGTCCGTGAGCAGATGGCGAACGTCGAGTGATCCGGAGTTAAGCGCGAAGGCGCGAAGAGCCGCAAAGTTTCGCAAAGGAAGCCCCGGCGCCTTGCCGTTCTTCGCGGCCCTTCGCGTCTTCGCGCTTAGGTCTTGGGCGCTTTCAACGATAGCCAGAGATACATCAGCACGCCGACGCAAATGCCGGAGTCCGCGACGTTGAACGTCGGGTAGATGTAGCTGCCGAAATGCAGGTCGATGAAATCGATCACGTGCTGGTGCAACAGGCGGTCGAGTAGATTGCCGACAATCCCGCCGCAGAGCAGACCGAAGCAAATCTGCGCCATTCGATCGCGGAGACCGAGGGCGTGACGCCAATAAAAAATAGCCACCAGCGTCGCGGCGGCGAGGCCTGCGAGCAGGACGCTGCGGCCGGAAAACATGCTCCACGCCGCGCCCGTATTGCCGACGTGGATAATATAGAAAAAACCGCGGATGACCTCGAAGTCGGTGCCAGCCCCATGGGAGTGGAACGGGTTGAAGGGCACTTTCGCGATGATCCAAAGCTTGGTCGCTTGATCCGCAACAAACACGCCGATGGCCAAGCCCCAGAGCAGCCGATAGGAGCGCATGCGCGCCAAAACGGATGGCCGACTCGCGACCGGCGTTTGCCCCTTATCGGAGTCTGCCGGAACGGAAAGCGGAACTGGCTCGCCGGGTTTTGGATTCAAGCAGCAATTCTCACACGCCAAACAGCTATCACTCGTCGCCGCCGCCGTCGTCCATCATTTTGCCGCCACCCGCCTCTTCGCCCATCTCGCCGAAGAGGCCAGCCTGGGTGCGGGAGCGGTGGCGGTTGCGCTCGAGATCTTTCTGCGCCTCGGCCGTGTAGCGGGTAAACGGGACCGCGAGCAGTCGCTCTTTGGCGATGGGCTTTTGCGTGATTTCGCACACGCCGTAAGAACCGTCGTGGATGCGTTTGATCGCGGCATCGATTTCGGAGAGCGCTTCCTGCTCGTTCGCGACCATGCTCAACGCGAAATCGCGGTCGAACGTGTCGGTGCCGGCGTCGGCCATGTGCTGGCCATAGGAAGAAAGATCCCCGGAGTCGTCTTTGGCGGAGCGCTTGAGTGTTTCTTCGGAGTGACGCTCGATGCCCTCGGTGAGGTGTGCACGCAGATCGAGGAGGAGCTTGAAGTAACGCTTGAACTTGTCGGGGACGTCCTTGTCGCTCATCGGCTCGGCGGGCTTTCCCTTCTTCGGATTGAATCCGAGGATATCGGCGAGCGAGGCAGCTTTCACGTGCTGTGGCTTGATTTTTTCCGCGCCGGCCATGGCGGCGGCCTTTGCAGCTGCCTTGCCCGCGGCCTTGGCGGGGAACGGCGAGGTCGTCTTGCTCGTCACGGTCTTCGCGATGGCGCGGACTTCGTCGAGGCTGAAGGCGATGGGCTTGGTGGCGGCTTTGCGTTTAAGGATGCTATCGCGGAGCGCGGTTTTCTTAGAGGGCTTTTCCATGGGTGGAGAAATTTTCGCGGCTTTGCCGGCAGGCGCAGCCTTGACCGCCGCTGGCCGGACTGGTGCCGGGGCGGTCTTTTTTGATGAAGGCTTTTTCGGTGCAGGCTTAGGTGCAGGCTTGGAGACAGGCTTCGAGACGGTTTTCTTGGCAGGGATTTTGTGCTTCTTGGCCATGGGGAGCTGGGGTGAAGACTGGGAGGAAAGAACGATCAGGCTTTAAATGCTTCAGCGCAACGCGGACAAACGTCGCCGTGCGCGCTGGTCTCGAGCGCAGGCACCCAGCGCCAACAGCGCGGGCAGCGCACGAAATTAAGTTCACTGCAGGGTCGGACATCGACGTGAAGCGCGCCTCCCTGCGCTGAGACCAACGTGACATGGGAGACGATGAAAAGTTCAGGAAGAAAATCGCGGTGCTTTTCCAGCAGGCCGCGTGCGGGATCGTCCGGCGTCAGCGCGAGAGCGATCGCGGCATCGAGCGATTTGCCGATCTTGCCGGCGGCACGCGCGGGCTCGATCGCCGCCGTCACCTGCGCGCGCACGCGCAGCAAAGCCGCGACGTCCGCTTCAACCGCGGCGTTGGTCCACTCGGCGGGCGCGGTCGGCCAATCCTGCAAGTGAATCGAGTCGTCGGTATACTCCGTGTTCGCGGTCGCATAGGCCCACGCTTCATCGCAGGTGAAGGTGAGCACCGGCGCGAGCAAGCGCACGAGTGCATCGAAGATGGCGTGAAGGGCGGTCTGCGAGGAGCGGCGCAACGGCGACTGCGTGCCGTGCGTGTAGAGCCGATCCTTCAGAATGTCGTGATAGGTGGCCGAGAGCGTGACAGCGCAGAATTGGTTGCAGAGCTGGTAGACGCGGTGGAACTCGTAGGCGTCGTAGGCGGCGGTGCAGTCACGGATGAGCGCCGCCGTCTGGTGCAGCGCCCAACGGTCCAGCGTGTCCATCTGCTCGACCGGCACCCGATCAACAGCCGGATTGAAATCGAAAAGGTTCGAGAGCTGGTAGCGAAAGGTGTTGCGGAAAAGCCGGTAGGCGTCGCCCACGTGTTTGAGGATTTCCTCGTCGACGGGGATGTCGTCACGGAAATCCTGTGACGCGATCCAGAGGCGGATGACATCGGCGCCGTGCTGGTTGATGTAGGCTTCGGCTGTCTGCGGCTTCTGGTAGGTCGAGCTCTTCGAGATCTTCTGGCGATTCTTGTCGACGATGAAGCCGTGGGTTAGGACCGCCTTGTAGGGCGCTGCCCCGAAGGCGATGACGCTCGTCCAGAGCGACGATTGGAACCAGCCGCGGTGCTGGTCGCTGCCCTCGAGATAGAGATCGGCCGGCCATTGCGTGGCGCCTTGTTGGTTGCGCAGCGTCGCCGCATGCGACGAACCGGAGTCAATCCAGACGTCGAGCGTATCGCGGCCGCAGTTCAGCGCGGACGGTGCGGGCCAGCTGGCCGGGAGCGTGATGCCTTCGAGGATCTGCGCCGGCGTGGTGTCATACCAAAAATTTGTGCCACGCGTGGCGATTTTGTCGGCTATGGCGCGGGCCACGCCGGCATCCATGTAAGCCTTCTTATCCGCGTCGTAAAACGCGGGGATGGGCACGCCCCAGGCGCGCTGGCGACTGATGCACCAATCGGGCCGCGACTCGACGGCGCCGCGAATGCGCGCCTCGCCCCACGCGGGAATCCAGCCTTTGGCCGCGGAGATTTTTTCGATCTCGCGCAACGCGACCGCCCGGTGGCCCTGTTTGTCGAGCGAGACGAACCACTGGTCGACCGCACGGAAGATGATCGGCGTCTTCGACCGCCAGCAATGCGGGTAGCTGTGCGTGTAGCGCTCCTTGGCCAGCAGTGCGCCGGCCGCATCGAGCTTCTTCAACACGCCGATGTTCGCGGTCGACGTTTTCTTCGCGGCGAGATCTTCGACCGACTCCAGCGTGCTCAAACCGACGAGATCAGCGGGCACGCGGCCATCATCCAGATAACGGCCGTCGTCGCCGACCGGGCAGTAGACCTCGAGCTTGTATTTCAGGCCCGTCTGGTAGTCCTCCGCGCCATGGCCCGGAGCGGTGTGCACGCAGCCGGTGCCACTCTCGGTCGTGACATAATCCGCCAAGACGACGGGCGACGCGCGATCGATGAGCGGGTGGCGGGTCTGGAGATTCTCGAGTGCAGCGCCCTTGACGGTCGCGGCGATCGCAGGTGCGCCTTCAAACTTGGCGGCTTTGAGGACAGCCCCGAGTAGCGCCTCGGCGACGACGATCCGCTGCGCCCCGAGATCAGCGACGACGTAGTCAATCTGTGGATGCACCGCAATCGCGAGATTCGCGGGAATGGTCCAGGGTGTCGTCGTCCAGATGACGACGAACAACGGCTTGTCCGTCGGCAGACCGAACTTCGCGGCCTGATCTGCAGGCACGGCGAACTTCACCCAGATCGACGGCGAGATGTGGTCCTTGTATTCGATCTCGGCCTCGGCGAGGGCGGTCTCGAACGGGATGCTCCAATAAACGGGTTTCTTGCTGCGATAAACGAGGTCCTGCTCGATGAACGCAGCGAATGTGCGGATAATGTCCGCCTCGAAGGCCGGGGCCTTGGTTTTGTATTCGTTTTTCCAGTCCGCGAGGACACCGATCCGCTTGAACTGCGCGGTCTGCGTGCCGATCCACTGTTCGGAAAACGCGTCGCACTTCGCGCGGAGCTCGGCAGTCGTGAGCGTGAGCTTTTTTTCCTGAATCTCGCGCGAGACTTTCTGTTCGATGGGAAGGCCGTGACAGTCCCAGCCCGGGACATACGGCGTGCGGAAACCGCGCATCGTCTTGTAGCGGCAAACGAAATCCTTGAGCGATTTGTTGAGCGCGGTGCCGATGTGGACGTCGCCGTTGGTGAACGGCGGACCGTCGTGCAGCACGAACACGTTTTTGCTACTGGCGCGGTTTTGCTGAATCCGAGCGTAGAGCCCCATCTTCTCCCAGTGCGCGACGCGCCCGGGTTCACGTTGCGCAAGTCCGGCCCGCATCGGGAAATCCGTCTTCGGAAGCTGCAGCGTGTCTTTCAAGTCTTGGGCCATGCCGGATAAAGGGGCGGGAGGCTAGGTCGGCTCAGAGGAGAGTCAAGGGGAACGGTCGCTTCGGGCCGATAGGGACGATCCAAATCTTTCTCTTACGTCTTTCTCTTTATCTTTCTTCTGCGCGTCCCTCGCACGCGTTTGTTCGGGATCGCGGGGAGAAGGAGAAAATTTAAGAGAAAAAAGACGATTCAACACGCCGCCGCCAACCGTTCGCCCGCAGCGATGCACGCGGGCAGTGCGATGCCGTCGCGCGCTTGTCCGCCGATGAGCAAACGGGGGTGCGTGCGTTCGGCGTTGGTCATCGTCTCGAGGTGCGTCTCGTAGCCGAGATTGTATTGCGGAATCGCGCGCGGCCAAAACGTGTGGCGTTGAAACACCGGGGTGCCCGTCACGCCGAGCAACTGCGCCAAATCAGGTGCGATGGTCGCGAGTAGTTTTTCCGTCGGCAGCCGTGCAAGCTCGGGTTGACGCGTGCCGCCAACGATCACGGTGAGTGCGACGTGACCGGTGGGCGCACGGCCGACAAAGAGCGACGAAGAGAAAAGCACGCCGAGCACCGAGCGGCGCTCGACCTCGGGGACGAGCAGGCCGAAGCCATCGAGGGGATGCGCGACCTGCTCGCGACGATAGCCCAGAAAAAACGACGACACGGGCGGATGCTCGATCGTGTCGAGCGCGGCGAGCGGTCGCTCGCCGAGCGTGCCGAACCGCAGCTGCGCGAGGGCGGGTGCAGGTAGCGCTGCGATCACCGTATCGAAATGGTCGGTGTGGGTCGTAGCGCCGTCGTTCCACACCACGCTCCACGGCGCGCCGGGCACGAGCGCCTCGATGCGAGCGTGCAAGGCGAGGGTGCCCGGTGGCAGACGGGAGGCCAACGCGTCGGGCAGGGCCTGGAGCCCGCGGCGGAACGACATGATGCCGGCGCCGCGACGCTCGCGCGGAGTGCTCGCGGCGGCTTTTTGTCCGCGGAGGAGCGAGCCGTGTTGCTGCTCGCACGCCCAGAGTTTGGGGAAGGCGTAGCGGGCGGAGAGTTTTTTCGGATTCCCGGCGTAGATTCCGGTCACGAACGGATTCATCGCATAGTCGACGATCTCTTTTCCGAAATGATCGCCGATAAATTCCTCGAGGCTGAGATCTGCGAGGCGCGTGCGAGGGCGTTTGAGCGTCTCACGGGCCAGGCGCAGTTTTGCTCCGACGGAGAAAAATGACGACGTCAGGAATGCCGGGGGCGAAAGCGGAAGGGGACGGGCGCGGCCCGCGCGGACGACGTAGCGATGGCGCGCGGCGGTGTTGGCGGCGACGCGCTCGGACCCCAAGCCCAGTTCGTCGAACAAACCCGTCAGCGCCGGATCACCGGCGAGGATTGTGTTGGGGCCGGCCTCGATGAGCCAATCTCCGGCGATCTCCGTGCGGATCGCGCCGCCAACGCGATCGGCCGACTCAAAGAGTCGCACCCGGAAGCCGCGCTGCACCAGCCGATACGCCGCTGTCAGCCCCGTGATGCCGGCGCCGAGGATGGCGATGGACTGCGGATTTTGTTTCAACGCGGAAGACGCGGGAATCGCGGAGGAAGAATGGGGGAAGGTTTGTCTCCGCGCTCACCGCGGGCTCCGCGTTTCAATTCTTCCATCCGATTACGGTATCGACCAAGGCCTGCATGCATTCGATCTTGGCGTGGGGCATGATGCCGTGGCCGAGATTGAAGATGTGGCCCTTTGCGCCGCGCATGCCTTCGAGGAGGCGGGTGGTTTCGCGCGTGACGATCTCCGGCGTGGTGTTGAGCAGCACGGGATCGAGGTTGCCCTGCACGGCGACGTTGGCGGGCAAGTTGCGTCGCACGATCGCGAGGTCGCTGGTCCAGTCGATGCTGATCACCCGGGCGCCGGTGAAGGCCTGATCGGTCAAGTGGGGAGCCGTGCCCTTGGCGTAGAGGATAACTGGATACTCCGGCGGGAGCGCGGCGATGATCTGACGGATCCAGCGGAGCGAGGCCGCCTCGTAATCCTGGCCCGCGATGATCCCGCCCCAGGAGTCGAAGATCTGGATCGCGTCGGCGCCGGCCGCGATCTGCATTTCGAAATAAGCGATGAGGGCGGCGGTGAGTTTTTCCAGCAGCGCATCGAAAGTTCCGCGCTCGGTGTAGAACAGCTGTTTAATCCGCTCGAACTCATCGGAACTGCCGCCCTCGACCATGTAGGTTGCCAAGGTCCACGGCGACCCGCCGAAACCCAGCAACGCCTTCGAGCCGGCGAGTTCCTTTTTCAGGAGTCCGAGCGCATCGGCGACGTAGCGCAATCGGTCAGGCACGGCATCAGCGGGGGCGAGCGCGTCGATTTGCGACCGCGTTTCCAGACGATACTCCATCTCGATGCCGCCGGCGTCGCGGAAATGGTAGCCCTGACCGAGGGCTTCCGGAATCACCAGGATGTCGGAAAACAGGATCGCGGCATCGAGGGCGAAGCGGCGGAGCGGCTGGAGGGTGACTTGGGTGGCAAGTTCCGGCGTGCGCACCATGTGCAGGAAGGAGGACTTGGCCTTCAGCTCCCGATACTCCGGCAGGTAGCGGCCGGCCTGGCGCATGACCCACAGGGGCGGGCGGTCGAGAGTTTCGCAGGCGCAGGCGGCGAGGAAGCGTTGGCGGGAAGTCATGAAGAAAACCACTAATGCACACTAATGAAGGGGAATTGGAGGAATTTCATGCCCCTCATTACCGTGGATGAGTGTTCATTAGTGGTTATTCGGAAGCCCAGTCGCGCGGTTTGAGAAACACGTCGTAGAGCATTGCCTCCGGCGAGCCGGGGGCGGGTCTTGAGTCGTAGTCCCAGCGCACGAGGGGCGGGAGTGACATCAGGATCGATTCGGTGCGGCCGCCGCTTTGCAGGCCGAAGTGGGTGCCGCGATCCCACACCAAATTGAACTCCACGTAACGGCCGCGCCGATACAGCTGAAACTGCCGCTCGCGGTCGCCGTGAGGTGTGGTCTTCCGCCGGGCGATGATCGGCAGATACGCCGGGAGGAACGCGTCGCCCACGGCGCGCATCAGCGCGAAGGATTGGTCAAAACCGAGCTCGTGGAAGTCGTCGAAGAAAACTCCGCCAATGCCGCGCGGCTCGTTGCGATGCTTCAGGAAAAAATACTCATCGCACGTTTGCTTGAAGCGCGGATACAGCCCGGCGCCGAAAGGAGAAAGAGCGGCGCGCGCGGTGCGATGCCAGTGCACGGCATCGTCCTCAAAACCATAATACGGCGTGAGGTCGAAACCGCCGCCGAACCACCAAGTCGGCGGAGCGGATACGCTCTCTGCACGTGGAGCCAAACGCGGCGAGGGCGCCGCATCCCCATGGGTCACTGCATCACCGGCAGGCAGCGAATGCCCCGCGGAGAAGAACCGCACGTTCATGTGCACCGTCGGCGCGTAGGGATTGCGCGGGTGGAGGACCAGCGAGACGCCGAGGGCTTCCCAGGCGCGGCCGGCCAGATCAGGGCGGTAGGCAGTGGCGGACGATGGAAGCTTGGTGCCGCGCACGTGGGAGAAACCGACGCCGGCTTTCTCGAACACCGCGCCTTCCGCCAGAATGCGGGTGCGGCCTCCGCCGCCTTCCGGGCGCGTCCACTCATCGGTGCGAAAACGATGCGCGCCCCCGTCCTCCTGCTCCAACGCCGCGCAAATCACATCCTGCAGGTTGAGCAGGTAGGCGCGGACAGCGGAAAGGTTCGGTTGGTCCGACATGAATCGTGATCGTTATCGTTCTTTCGGTCTGAAGGGGGAGGAGAACGAGAACGCAGAACGAGAACGAGAACGATTTTGCGCGGGGTGGGGCTTGACGCGTTTGCTAGGTTTCCCGTCGACAGCCCGCGTCGTCGCGTGCTGGCTCCCCCTCCCGCGCATGGCATCCACCGTCCTCACCACCGTCGCAGCGACCGGTTTCAGCGTGGCGTTTTTTCACGCCGCGATCCCGACGCATTGGCTGCCGTTCGTGCTGGTGGCCCGCGCGCGCGGGTGGGGGCGCATGAAAACACTGGCGGTCACATCGCTCGCCGGGTTGGGGCACGTGGCATTGACGAGCCTGCTGGGACTGGCGATTGCGTGGTTCGGATTTCAACTCGAGGAAAACGTGGAATCGTTCTCGTGGATCGCAGGCGCGCTACTGCTGGCGGTGTCGGCGTTTTATTTTTGGCGTCAGTGGACGGGGCGAGGGATTCTGCACCATCACCCGCCCGGCAGTCATCATCACGCCGACGAACACTGTGGTCACGAGCGCGACAACAGCCACTGGCAGGAGGAAATGAAGGACAGTCCGCTCGTGGCTCATCGCGGCAGCGAGTGGCCGGCGATCAGCGGCTTGTTTGTGATGCTCACGCTTTCACCCTGCGAAGGTTTTCTGCCGGTGTATCTCTCCGGCGTGCAGTTTGGCTGGAAAGGCTTCTGGATTTTGAGCGCGATCCTGGCCGTGGCCACGCTCGCGGGCATGACACTCTTTACCTGGCTGGCGCTCGTCGGTTTCGACCGGTTTCGGCTGAAGACGTTTGAGCGCTACGAGGCGGCGCTGCTGGGCACGCTGTTTGCGATTCTCGGCGTGCTGCTGATCGTGATCGAGCACTGAGGAGTCGGAGCTAAGCGCGAAGACGCGAAGGGCGCGAAGAAACGCCAAGGAGGGAAGCTCCGAAACCTCTGCGATCCTTTGCGGCGCTTCGCGTCTTCGCGCTTTTTCCGAGGGCGCTGCACGCAAGAATCAAGAAAACCTCACCCGAGGATTTTCGGAATTCCGCGTGTGAGATTTTCCGGCGCGCCCGTTGTGATCAGCAGATTGTCTTCGATGCGCACACCGCCGAGGTCGATGTGCTGCTCTACCAGCGGCCAGTTCACGCAGTCGCGATAGCGGGCGCGCCGAACCGGATCATTGAGTAAGGGTGGGATGAAATAGAGGCCGGGCTCGACCGTCACGACGTAGCCGGGAGCCAGTGGGAGATCCATGCGCAGGGTGCGCAGACTGGGGCGCGGATCCTTCGTGCGGCCGGGGGCAAGACC
>JANPIT010000283.1:0-4389 GCA_031425115.1 Opitutaceae bacterium
CGGTCGTGACTTCGCGCGCCATCGCGTTCGGCACGATGTCGAGATTGCCCGTCGCCAGCGCCGGCGGAATGTGGACCGTCGTCGATTGATAGTTCGCCTTAATCGAGCAGCCGCGGCCGCACGGGGTCGCCCAAAAACACGCCTGTCGCGCCCGCATCGCCTCCGCCAGGATGCGCTGCGCCTTCGGATTATTCGGATGGAGTTTCGGTGGAATTCCAACCGCGTCCTGCTTCGTGCTCAGCACGGCGCGGTGAATCGCCACGACCGGCAGCCCGAGTTTCTTACCGCGCGCACGAGCGAATTGTTCGCCCGCGCGCATCGCGGGCGCCGGCTGCAACACTCCCGGAGGCGAGTCGGGCGTGTTCTCCAACCCCTCCGCCGTGCCGTAAACTCCGATGAGCATCTCGACTTTGTCGTAATACGGCGCGACGTCTTTGTAGTCGATCGGCCAATCCAACCCGAGTCCGTCGCGGCTCTTCGGTTTGAAGTCATACTGCCCGTTGCGCAGCGAAATGCGCCCCCAGTGGTTCGTGCGACCGCCGAGCATGCGCGCACGCCACCACCAGAATTTGCGCGCGGGATCGTCCGACGCGCTCGTGTAGGGTTCACCCGGCACCTGCCAGCCCCCATCGATCGTGGCGTCGTGAAAACCAAACGGCTTATCCGACGTGCTCGTGCCGCGCAACGGCGCATGCGCGTTGTTCTGAAACATCGGCGTCTCGGCGACGGGGTCGTAATTGCGGCCTGCCTCCAACATCAGAACTTTGGCCCCATTCATCGCACACGTGTAAGCGGTCTGGCCGCCGGCCGCGCCGGAACCGACCACGATCACATCGTAACTGGGCTGCGTTTTACTCGAAGTAATGAGGGGCATGGGGCGCGCGCGGGGTTGTCTGGCCATCTCACGAAGCCGCGTCGCGAAAAGCAACCCGGCTTTTCCCGTCACGCCCGAACGGCCCGGCACGAGTTATTCGCGCGCAAACGCGCCAACGGCTGCCACGAATTCCGCACGCTTTTCCATATGCGGATTATGCCCCGCGTCCGGCACGGTCCGAATCTCAGACGCGGGAAAATGCGCCCGAATCACCGCGTGGTCCGCTGCCTCAATGTAGTTGGATTTTTCGCCCGCGAGAAAAAGCGTCGGACCCGCGAAATGGTCGCCCGCCGCCAACGGGTTTTTCTCCACCGTGGGCAGCGCCGCGGTCACGACCGGGAGGTTGACCTGCCAGAACCACGCACCCTCGGGCGTGCGCTCCAAATTGGTCGTGAGAAATTTTCGCATCGGCCAGCTCGGCACGCGGCCTTCGAAACGCATCTCCGCTTCCGCGCGCGACCGAAGATCGGCGAGATTCAATTCGTTCATCGCCGCAAAACTCTGCCGGTGCCCCGGCCAGAAATAATCGCGTGGGGCGATGTCGACTACGACCAGCCGCGCGACGCGCTCGGGGTGACGGCACGCGAGAAGCATGGCGACTTTTCCGCCCATGCTGTGTCCGACGAACGTCGCGCGCGCGATGCCCTGCGCCTCCAGCCACCCGAGCACATCGGCCATCATCTCGGGATAGTCCATGGTGTCCACGTGCGGCGAACGCCCGTGATTGCGCAGATCCAGCGCGTGCACGTGAAAATGCGCCGCTAGGTCAGTCCCCGCCGTCTGCCAATTACGCGATGAGCCGAGCAGCCCGTGCAGAAGCACGAGCGGAGCGCCACTGCCGCCGAGGTCGCGATGAAAGAGATCAGCCACGCCACCACACCACACAGAGGAAATGGACTGACAAACCCGAAAGATTCCCTGTGTCCTCTCTGCTCTGAGGTTAGCTCCTCTGCACGCATGTCCACTTCCGAAGCCAAGCTCACGCCGATGATGCAGCAGTATTTCGAGGTAAAGCGCGGGCTGCCGCGCGACACCTTGCTGCTGTTCCGGCTGGGCGACTTCTACGAAATGTTTTTCGAGGATGCGATCGTCGCCTCTCGCCTGCTCGGGCTCACGCTTACCAAGCGTCAGGACCATCCGATGGCCGGCCTGCCCTCCCAGGCGCTGGATAACTACGTCAACAAACTCCTCGTCGCTGGCAAGAAAGTCGCCATCTGCGATCAGGCCGAGCCCGCCAAAGCCGGGAAACTCGTCCGTCGCGCGCTCACGCGTATCCTATCGCCGGGGACAACCCTCGCCGCCAACCAGCTCGACGCCGCGCGCAATCACTACCTTGCCGCGCTCTCGCTCGACAAACACGGCTTGCACGCCGCGTGGCTCGACCTCTCCACCGGAGAATTCCGCATCGCGAGCGATCCGCAGATCGCAAATCTTCTCCCCGTTCTCACCGCCCTCGATCCCGCCGAGCTCCTCATCATCGAGGGCGAGCGGGAACGCTGGTCCGCCGCACCGCATGAGCAGACCGCCATGCACGCGCTGCACGGTTTCTGCACCGAGCGCCTCGCCTCGGAGCTGGCCGGCTATCATTTCGATACCGTCACGGGCGCGAAGACGGTGATGGACACGCTCGGCGTCTTGAATCTCCAGGGCTTCGGCATCGCCCACTCCCATCCCGGCCTCGGACCCGCCGGCGCGCTCGTCTACTACGCGACGGAAAACCTCTGCGCGAAACCCGAGAACCTGCGCGGCCTCCAGGAATACCGCAGCACTCGCACGCTGCTCCTCGACCCGGCGACATTGCGTAATCTGGAAATTTTTTCGTCCAGTCGCGGCACGCGCGAGGGCTCCCTCTTGCACGCGATCAACCGCACGGCGACGCCCACCGGCGCCCGGCTGCTCGAACGCTGGCTCGCCGCGCCGACGCTGGATCGACCCGAGATCACGCGGCGCCAGGCCCTGGTCGGTGAACTGCTCGCTCAGCCCACGCGGCTCGCCGAAGTGCACGACCTCCTCCGCACCGTGCGCGACATCCCGCGCATCCTCGGCCGCCTGCAAAATCGGCTCCGCAATCCGCGCGAACTCGGCGGCATTCGCGACACCCTCGCGCAAATTCCTACGCTGCGCGCCGCTCTCGCCGCCTTCGGTTCCGATGTTCAACTCGCGGCTCTCACCGGCCAGCTTCACGAACTCCCCACGCTCCGCCAGCTCGTGAGTTCTTCCCTCGCCGACGAACTCCCGAACGATCTGGCCGACGGCAACTACATCCGCACCGGCTACGATCCGGAGCTCGATCGACTCCGCTCGCTCACGACCGACAACAAGACCTGGCTCTCCGACCTCGAACGCGCCGAGCAGGAGCGCACCGGCATTCGCAGCCTCAAGGTCAGGTTCACGAATAATTTCGGGTATTACATCGAGATCACGAAGGCCAACCTCCACCTCGTGCCCGCCGATTACATCCGTCGGCAGACGACTGTCGGCGGCGAGCGCTACGTCACCGAGTCGCTGAAGCACAAGGAAAAGGAAATCTTCCACGCCGAGGAAAACGCCCTTGCCCGCGAGTTGGAGCTCTTCAATCAGCTCATCGCTGCCGTGCTCGACGAATCGGTCGCGCTGACTCAAACCGCCGACGCGCTAGCAGAACTCGACGTGTTGGCCGGCTGGGCGCTCCTGGCGCGCGAATGGGATTACACCCGCCCTGTCCTGGATGAAGCCGATGCCCTCGACATCGTCGACGGCCGTCACCCCGTCGTAGAACAGGTATTGCGTTCTCCGGATACGGCGCTCGCGCGCGGCACGAGCGCGGCGTTTGTCCCGAACGACACGCTGCTCTCCTGCGACGACGCCCAAGTCATGTTGCTGACGGGCCCGAATATGGCCGGTAAATCGACCTACATTCGTCAGGTCGCGCTCATCACCTTGATGGCTCAAGTCGGTTGCTGGGTGCCGGCCAAGTCCTGCCGCGTCGGCCTCGTCGATCGCATTTTTTCGCGCGTCGGCGCCAGCGATGACCTCGCGCGCGGTAACTCGACCTTCATGGTCGAGATGAACGAGACCGCCAACATCCTCAACAACGCCACGGATCGCTCGCTCATCATCCTCGACGAAATCGGCCGCGGCACCTCGACCTACGACGGCCTTTCGATTGCTTGGGCCGTCGTCGAACACTTGCACCGTGCTCCGGAACGCGGCCCGCGCACGCTCTTCGCGACGCACTACCAGGAACTCACGCAGCTCGACAAACACCTGCCGCGGCTTCGCAACTTCTCCGTCGCGGTCAAGGAATGGAACGACGAAATTGTCTTCGTCCGCCGCGTGATTCCCGGCGCGGCCGACCGCAGCTACGGCATTCAGGTGGCGCGTCTCGCGGGTCTCCCGTTGAGTGTCATCGACCGCGCGAAGACCATCCTCGCGAAATTGGAGAGCGACGACACTTCGGTCTCCCTCCCCGCCCCCCAAGCCAAGCCGAAGAAGAAGATCACCGTCACCCCGGCGGACGACTCGCAGCTTAGTTT
>JANPIT010000284.1:0-12476 GCA_031425115.1 Opitutaceae bacterium
GTGAGGAAGTGACCCGGATTGGTGATGCCGAGATCGCCGAATTCCTCGATCGAGACGACGTTCTTGATGTTGGCCGCCTGGCGCTGCTCGTTCAGGGCGGCGCCTTGGGCGGTGAGTTCGCGGTCCTGGACGGTGAACGCGTCGAGTTTGACGATACCAGATGACGCGGCGGCGCGGTCGGCGAGGACGAGTTCGAAGTCCAGCCGGGCGTTGCCTCCCGCCGGAATGGCGACCGTCTTGGTCTGCGGGGCCAGCCCCGTATGGCTGACGCTGATACTCACCGGGCCCGCCGGGACGCCAGTCAGGTAATACGTGCCGCTGTCATTCGTGAAGGCTTCGAGCAGCGTGTCCTTCACGCTCACGCGGGCGTGGTTGAGGTAGCTGCCGCTGGTCGCGTTCAGGACCCGGCCTTCGATTGCACCGGAGGACGGCGACTGGGCGGAAACGAGGGCGGCACCGACGGAGAGTAAGAGCGCGCCTCGCAGAGCGCTCTGAAGCAAGGTGGAGAATCGCGACATTGAGCACATGGGGGGTGGGGGACCTGGCAGACGCCGACACGGTGGGGCGGACGGGGCAACGCCGACAGGGTATTGTGCCGGGCCAGTAACGGGACCAGTTGAGCGGGAAACGCCTGGCACCCTTCGGGCCGCTGCGATTCCTGACGTGACGCCGGGTGCGCCACCCACAAGCTCTCGCGCGATGTTCTCGAGTTCACCCCACTATTTGACGCTCGCCCAACAGGTGGCGCGAAGATTGGAGGACGATATCCGGCGCGGAGTGTTGCGGGAGAGTCTACCGGGGGAACGCACGCTGGCGGAGACGCTCCAAGTTAGCCGCCGGACAATTCGGACGGCCACCGAGATTCTCCTGCGGAAAAACCTCATCCGGACATCGCGCGGCTCGCACAGCCGCATCTTGAGTCGAGCAGGTGGCTACCGCGAGGGGACACCTCACCGCACGATTGGAATGTTACTCCCGGCTCCGCTTGGTGAAGTCCAACCCTGGACCAGTGTGGTCGATCATCTGCGTGCGCTGCTCTATCCAATCGGCTTTCGCCTCGATACGCATTTTCACAAGGGCTGTTGTTCAAATCGACCGGCGGCCGCCCTTAGGCAGCTGGTTGCCCGCTACGCGTGCGACGGTTGGATCCTCTGCTCCGCCAATCGGGCCTGTCAGAACTGGTTCTGCAGCCAAGGCGTCCCCACCGTGCTTCAGGGAACTGCGCATGAAGGTGTCCAGCTTTCGTGCATGGACATCGACATGTTGGCAACCGCCCGGCATGCGGCGAACACGCTGCTGCGCCACGGGCACCGTCGCATTGCTCTGCTCATCAATAATTCTGATTGGGCTGGTCATCGCCGCACCGAGGAGGGCTTCCTCGAGGCGATCAAGCGACATGGCACGGATGCCGCCGGGCAGGTGATACGACACCGGGGGGACGTGGCCGGTTTGGAGCAGTCGGTCGCGCGCCTTCTTGCCATGCCGTCTCCTCCGACCGCCTTGTTTGTCGTGAATCCGCTGCACTACGTCGCGGTTTCCGCGATTCTGGCGGCTCGCGGCATCAACGTGCCGCGGGAAATGTCGCTCCTCTGCCGCGATGACGACATTTGCCTGCGCTACTTGCCGGTGACGCCAAGCCGGTATGTCTGCGATCCTCAACTCAGGGCGAAGGAGATCTTCTCGATGTTGATGCGCACAATGCGGGCGGGGGTGGGGCATCGCGACGTGAAATCGGTCCTGCTGCTGCCGAAATTTGTCGCAGGCGCTTCGATTGTGCGCGCACCGGCATCATCGGCGTGATCGTGAGCGCCACGAAGATTGCTCAAGTTGCAGTCCCGGCAAGTAGCCATTTCCGCGAATAAGCAGTGGTGCGAATCAGGCGCCAGTTCAGCTCAGTCCAGTTCGCTCAGCCAGCATTGGAGGTTCGTGCCGCGAATGGAAAAGTCCGACGACGCCAGCGTCTCGGCGGGATGCTCAATTACTACTACCGAGACGCGGCATGATCGTTTCAGTTTTTGGACCAGACGCGATTCACTACGGAAGCTCATAGACCTCGACAAGGACCGTGCCGGTTGAATCGGCCGTCTCCACTCTGACCGTGTAATTGCCAGCGGGCAGGGAGGCCACCAAAGCAGCATCACGTGAGTTCGGGGCAAGGTCGAATGCGCCGGCCTGGGCAAAGGCGGTGACCAACTCCGACCTACCACCCCAATTGTCGTTGGCGCCGATCTCCTTCTCTCCCACGTGAAGTTTGAGTCTGGGATCCGCCGCGGCTCCGACGACCCCGAATGCCGAAAGCGCCGGGCCCACCGCGCGGGCCAAGACCCGCTTCTCCCCGCCGCCGGCCACCACAAACCCGGCGGTTATTCCCCCGGCGGAATCCTTGAGCAGGGACAAGTTGACCAAGCGAGGGGTGTTTGCCGTGTATGCCGCATCCGGAGTCGCGTCGTAGACCTCGGCCAAGACCAGGCCGGTGCCGCCGCCCACCCCGGATATCCTCATCGATTGATCTCCAGCCGGAAGCGTGACGCTTGCGGCGGCATCCCGGGAGGCCGGGCCGGAAAACGCGAAGGCCCCCACGGATGACATGGCGGAGGACAGTGCCGCGGATCCGCCCCAATTGTCATTCTCACCGGTCTTGGTGCTCCCGGCAAAGCGTTCCAGCTTGGGATCCGCCAGCACCCCCGGCACGCCAAGCGGAGACAGCGAAGGCCCTGCGGCCCGGAGCATCACATTCTTGCTTCCGGACGTCCCGCTGCCGCCCACCACGTAACCGACGGTGAAAAAATCCCCCGCCCCGAGGATGGGCGCGAGAACCGACAGATTCGTCAATCGGCTGAATGATCCCGCCATCCCGCCGGGATTGGCGACCAGCTGTGCGCTCACCGTGCCGGCGGGGATGCTTTCATTGTGCAAACGGTCCAGCGCGGTCACGGTATAGTAATAAGTCCCGGGCGCCAGGCCGGGATCCGTGAAGCTGGTTTCGCTTTCGTTGGCGGTGATCCGCACGATGTTGGTGGCATCATCGCGATTGATCGTGCTGCCCGTGGATCGGTAGACCACGAATTGGCGGACGTTGTCCAAGGGGTTGCCGGTGGCGGGCGGTGCCACCCAGCTCAGCCTGACTTCGTTGCTGCGGGTCTGCGCCGTTAGATTGCCGACGGGCGGCGGCGGCTGGTCGTCTTTCCACGGCATCCGGGGCAGCAGGGCCGGTGTCCTGAACAGATCATCGCGCAGCGCGTCGCGCACGCCCAGCGGGTTGCCCAGCACGCTTCTGGCGCTGAAGAAGGTTTGGCCCCGCACGTGCACCTGCTGCCGGTTCAGACGAACCTGGTTGGGAATCTGCGTGGGCTGGCTCCAGTTGTTGTCGGTTCCGCCGTTGTTCACCTTGTAGGCCGCCATGCCGCTGTAGATATGACGGCTTCCACCCAACGCGTTCCACCAGGGAAGCAAAACGCCATAGTTGGCGACGCTGAAACCGACCGACCAATACAGTTGCGGCGTGAGATAATCCACCCACGCCTGCTGGATCCACTTCCGGCTGTCGGCATAAATGTCACTGTAGCTCTGCAGTCCGTTGGTGGCTGATCCGCTCGGGTCGCTGTTCTGGTTCCGCCATATGCCGAACGGGGAAACGCCGAATTTGACCCACGGTTTCACCGCGCGAACACTTTCGTGGCTCCGCTGGATGAACAGATTGATGTTGTCCCGCCTCCAGTCCTGCCGGTTCGTGAACCCGCGCGCATCGGCGGCGAAGGATGCATCATCGTTGAACGGCGATCCTGAACTGGGCGGATAGGGATAGAAATAATCGTCGAAGTGGATGCCATCCACATCATACCGGCGCAGCACATCCAGCAACACGCTGATCACATGATCCCGCACCTGCGGAATGCCGGGATCCAGGATGCGCAGACTGCCCTGTGCCAGCAGCCACTCGGGTCTTGTCCTCGCGATGTGATTGGAGGCGAAGGAGGCCAGGTTGTTGAAGTTGCTCACTGCGCGGAACGGATTGAACCACGCGTGCACCTCAAGGCCTCGCTGTCGGCAGGCCTCGATCATAAATTTCAAGGGATCGTATGCGGGGGAGGGAGCCCGGCCCTGCCGCCCGGTCAAATCCGCACTCCAGGGTTCAATTTCGCTTTCATACATCGCGTCGCACTGGCTGCGCACCTGGAAGAAAACCGCGTTGATGCCGGTGGACTGCAGCTGATCGAGCAGATGGATGAGCTCGGACTGCTGTGCAGCCACGGACAGATTGTTGGCGCTCGGCCAGTCGATGTTGCCAAAGGTGGCGATCCACGCGCCCCGCAACTCATGCTTGGAGGGGCTTTGTCCGACGAGGGACAAAGGTAGTAACGAAAGGAAAACGTAAAGGAATGATCTGATCGAAAGCGGATTTGCCATCATCGGGGCCGCGGGAAAGCTGGTTCGCCACGAGGAGCGGATCCAGGGAGGAGTCAAGGCGAAGGCGCTGGGTTTGGGGTCGCGGTAGGGAACCGGGGTTTGACGCCCGCCCCCCCGCACAGATCCGAGCGGGCGCAATGAGCGCACTCGGCTCTTGCCTTGCGTAGTGGAGTGGAAGCGGTCCCAGGGCCAAGGATGGCAGACACGGGCGGGCGGGAGCCATTGCACCGCAAGGCGGCTCATGCGTTCCCGCGTCAAACGATGTCATTGATCGTCTAAAAGCAGACAGTCGTGCGCTGGCATCAGACGGGATTCCGGCTCTTCTGGAATTGGCGATTACGAGGTCGCCCGGTTCGCACACCGAAGGAAGTGTGTTGATCGAGCTGATACGCCGAATGCGGCAGATCAATCCAACCGGCGGCGGTATTCAGGTTCGAGAAGGACTACAGAAGCCGGGATGCAGTTAGCGAGCGCCCTTCACGAAGCTCTGTCCCTCGGTGCAAGAGGCTCTCCTCAAGATCAACGATCGCGCCACCGCGTGGCGTTGCAGTATTCGCCGTCTGCTACCGTTGGTCGACCTTCCTCCCGCCGATCAGTGGGCCAAATTCGAACAAATCCGGACTAGCCGGCGCTCACGTCGTGCTTGCAGCAAGCGCTCGAAATAGGGCGCCCTATTCGTTTAGCAGTTAGCGGTGGAGGTGCGCGTGAGAGCTGCAATACCGCCCTCGAGGGGGGCCAAATGCGAACTCAGACTAAACTGCTAAACGGATTCCAACTCCATAAGTGCTATTGTTGGCGCCGAATGCACAATGCCGTTTAGCAGTTACGCCAAAGTTCGGATTTCATCCAAACTGGCTGCCCGGCGTGTTCGACTCCGCGAACTTTTGGGCGGTGGTCGATCCCAATTAGAGGCGATTCTACCTGTCGATTCGCCTCACTGTTAAAGCAGTGAGGCGAAATCCATCTTACAGGAAAAGCCTGAAGCTCCCTGGACTTCGCCTCTTCGACTCACGGAGGACTGCGTCGCGTGTTGTCGCCCGATTAAGTTCATCCGTGATCAGTTCAAGAGTTCGACTAACTTGACGCGGTTCATTTTTGGTCCACGCTGGCGGCATGAAAACACTGGACGATACATCGACCAAAGACGTCGTGGCAATCAAGCGCACGATATCGAAGACTTTGCGCTCTCGCTTGCGGGAGCGGGGTGTCACGGTGGCGTCAATTGCTCGTGATACCGGGACCAGCCGCACGGCGATTCGTCGGGTTCTCGACGAGGACAACACCTCCATTACGTTGCACACGATGGTGAGAACCGCGTTCAGCCTCGGCTACCGCGTGCGGCTGATCTTGGAGCCCTCGATCGAGAAGATCGAACGCGTCGCCCCGCCGGTGGAAGTCGAGCCCCTCATGCGGAAGTTGGGAGAGTCGTTGGACCGACTGCCGATGCGTCGATGAACATTATTGTTCCGCACCAAATTCGAAAGAAAGAGCTGGGCGGCGCAGTGGCGGTGGAGGTGCGGAAGCTGTTTGCGAAACTCAAGGAGAAGCCCGAATTGGCGGCAGGTATCAGCGCGCCCGGGCTTCCTTCCCGAACGACCCTCCACAAGGTCTACGCCACTACGGAGAGTGGCGCGCGGCGGTTGTTGTTTTTCTGCCGGCACCCCATACCGGTTCCGGCATCGGGCGGTGTGCCCCAGACACCTGCGGCAACAACCGACCGCTGGGTTCTACTGTTTTACCGGGATAAGTCGGACAGCGTCGGAAAGAACATGAGTCCCAAGAACGCCGACTTCACGCGGCAGCTGGCCAAGAACTTGAGTCTGGCGATCCAAGACCTCGCGAACAGCACGGCGGACAGCCCTCGATATGATTTATTCTGATTCGAGATTGCGACGCTCAAACTGCCCGGCCGATGACGGAAAGACTGCCATACCGCACACCGCGTGAGACCGAGTGTCGGCCAGGCTTTTCCTCCGACACCTTGATGCGCGCGGTCGTCGGGTTGGAAGCTGGCGGTTTTTTGGGAAAAGTGGGTTACGGCAGGTGTGACGGCGTATTCTGTCCGCGCGCGATCCTCGATATCCTTGATGAGCCGGCTCTATTGGTGCCGGAAACTCCCGCGGCGCATCTTCGGAGAACCCCCAGGTAAATGGACCCTTCCCAGCGGCAAAAATGCCTGGCCGATCTCCGTCTAAAATTGGCGGCGCTCACGACGGAGATTGTGAAGACAGAAGATGAACTCGCAGGCGTGGTGGCCGATGCGCAACTCCCGCTCGGTATGGCTCCATCGACCGCAAAAATACCGCGGACCCCGGTCGAGAAAATTGCCCTGTTTATCGATCTGTTCGGCACGCGGCGTTCGGTTTACCCCAAACGTTGGGAGAACAGCAAAACCGGTAAGAGCGGCTATTCTCCCGCATGTGACAACGAC
Organism: Opitutaceae bacterium; assembly: GCA_031425115.1. Classification (GTDB taxonomy): domain Bacteria; phylum Verrucomicrobiota; class Verrucomicrobiia; order Opitutales; family Opitutaceae; genus ER46. Next base: position 6,839 of record JANPIT010000284.1, read on the forward strand.
AGTTTTGCGAATCGACAAAGTGGAATCTGCCGGAAACCGAAGGTGAAATGCTCGGAGTGTCCTCATCAACGGTTTCTTCGGCTCGACGAGCGAGCCATAGAATCACACTTGCGAGGTGAACAGACACTCGGCGTGTATGCGATTGGCACTGACGATACCTGCCGGTTCCTCGCGGCCGATTTTGATGGGGAAGGCTGGCACGATGACGTGCTGGCCTATCGCGAGGCGGTCGAGCGGGGCGGACTCACGGTCGCGATTGAGCGGTCGCGGTCGGGCAACGGCGCGCATGCTTGGATCTTTTTCGCAGAGCCCGTGCCTGCCGCCATGGCGCGGAGGCTGGGAACGATTCTGGTGGCGAAGGCTTCTGCGTTGCGTCCGACGTTGGGACTGGGCGCGTATGATCGACTGTTTCCCAATCAAGACACGTTGCCCGCCGGCGGATTCGGAAATCTGATCGCGTTGCCACTGGCAAAGGCTCCGCGGCAAAACGGAAATACGCTCTTCGTGGACGCTCGCATGGTGGCCTTCGAGGACCAGTGGTCGTATCTGGCAGGACTTCCCCGGCTGAGCCGTGAAAGTCTGGACCGAACGCTCGCCAGAGTTGCACCTGTCGGACCGCTGGCGTCTTCGGTCCCAACCGCCGACGCATCCGAGCACCAGCATGACTTTGCTCTGAAAAGCGACGCGATGGTGCTGGACTTGTCGCATCCGCGAATTCGCAGTGGAATGATCTCGGGCGAAGTGACGGTGCGGCTTGATGCGCAAATACATGTGCCCCGCGCACTGCCGATACCGGTGCTGGCAGCCTTACGGAGGCTCGCGACGTTTCCGAATCCGGTCTTTCACGAAAAACTGCGGCTGCGGTTCGCTACGTTTGATACGCCGCGATTTCTCTTCGCCGGCGAATGGCACGCCGATCGGCTCGTGCTACCGCGCGGGGTGTTGGACCAGAGCCTTTCATTGTTGGAGACGGCTGGTGCCACGGTAGTCTTGCAGGATGCGCGAGAGGCCGGATCGCGCGTGCCGTGGAAATTCCAGGGTGAGTTGCGGGAAGGCCAGGAGAACGCGGTGCGCAAAATGCTCGCGGAGGACAACGGAGTGCTCTGCGCCCCGCCGGGGGCGGGAAAAACCGTCATGGGCTGCGCGTTGGTCGCACGAGCCCGCACCTCCGCACTCGTGCTGGTTCACCGGGCGGTGCTGGTGGAGCAGTGGCGGGAGACTGCCATGCGGTTCCTCGGATTGAAACGAAAGGAAGTCGGTCTCTGGCGCGGGTCTTCTCCGCGGCTCACTGGCCGATTCGATATTGCCATGCTGCCCTCGCTGATTCGCGTGGAGAATCTGGTGACAGCGCTGGCCGGCTACGGGGTGGTCATCGTCGACGAATGCCATCACGTGCCCGCCGCGTCGTTCGAGATGGTGTTGAAGGCGTGCCCCAGTCGGCGCGTCTACGGACTCACCGCGACCCCGAAACGTAAGGACCGGTTGGAGAAACTACTTTTCGCCCAATGCGGCCCGATTCGACACACGCTGGTCGATGCGCCGACCGATGAAGTGCGGACGGTCAAAGTTCGCTACACTACTGTGGCGCTGCCGCCCGATGCTGGGCCACGGCCGCCGATCCACGTCGTATGGGAAGCGTTAGTGCAGGATAAAAGTCGGATCAGAGTGATCGTCGCCGATCTGTTGTCATGCACGGTGGCGGGGCGTTCCCCTCTCGTGCTGGCGGATCGCAAGGTCTATCTGGACCGTCTGCAAGAGGCGTTCGCCACGCAGGCAGCCGGTGTGGTTTGCCATCGGCTCGACGGCCAATTGGGGAAGAAGGCTCGGACTGAAGTTCTGCGCCTGATCGATGCGCATTACGCTGGCGGCACGCCGTTCGTGCTCTTCGCAACGGCGTCTCTGCTCGGCGAGGGGTTTGACCTGCCGCGACTGGATACGCTGATCTTGTCGATGCCGCTGTCGTGGAAGGGTCGGCTGGTGCAATACGCCGGCCGACTACACCGACGGCACGAAGCGAAGGGTGCCGCAGTCATCTTCGACTACGTGGACGAGAATCACGCGATCACCAACGCGATGTTTCGCCGCCGACTGGCCGGTTACAGAGAACTCAACTATTCCATCGAGATGGCACCGGGAGACACCCCTCCGTGGTTCGGGAACGAGAAGTTCGTGGCGGACAGAGTGCTCAACGATCCAAAGCTGTAGAGTCAGGGCTGAGCACAGCTCACCCGTCTCGCGGTCGCAGTGTGTCGGGCGATGGGTCCGTGCTAAGCTTCCACCTGAGAATATTTTGGATAGCACCGACGATCTACCATCGGGGCACCAACGATGGATCACCGAAGCACCAACGATACATCACCGAGCGACCAACAAACAAAAAAACTGGCTGCCCGGCGTGGATCAAACCGAGAACTTTTGAAGCGAATCCTCTCATTTGAGAGGGAGAATCGCTGGGAGACTTGAAGACGGGTCAAAGCGGGGTGCCGACATAGCAGCCCGACGGCTGATTTTCTCGTCATCAATTCGCTTCATTCGCTTCAACCGCTGTGGATACGAACTTCCGGAGCGAATCAAACGCTGGAAGCTACCAAGGGTCGGAGCCCACACTGACGACCACCCGCATACGCCTCACGGCTGAAAATCCCCGGGGCGCAGCCCCAACAGAAACTCTTCAACCGGCAGGCAGAGGACTTCGTCGCGCTTGAAGCGCTCTTTTCCCCGGTAAACGAGGTAGCGCTGGCTTTGCGGATAGTCTTCGGCAAAATTTTTGAGCGCCCGCAGGTCATCGGAGCGCACCTGCGTCGAGTTCTTCACTTCCACGGCATGAAGTCCCGAATCGCCGTAAACCACGAAATCAACCTCCACCTGCGAGCGGGTCTGCCAGTAGTGCAGTTGGTGATTCCCCGCCGAGTAGTCGCACCACGCGCGCAGGTGCTGGGCGACGAGTCCCTCCAATGCCAATCCGTCAATTTCCTGCGGCGCGTCCAGGGGCCCGCTGGGCCGGTTGGCGCGAAACACGCCGGCGTCGAAATAGTAAAATTTCGGGTGCGTCGCCAATTCCCGCTTCGCGCGCTTCGTGAACACGGGCAGACGGAACCCGAGCAGCAAATCCTCCAAGATTTCCAAGTATCCTTCGACCGTCTTTCGGCTCACTTGGCAGTCGCGGGAGACGTTGCTGAGGTTGAGCACGCTGGCGTGCGAAAAACTCATCGCCTCCAAGAACCGGGCGAACGATCCGACGTTGCGCACGAGGCCCTCCATCTGCACTTCCTCCCGCAGATAGAGCCCGTTGTAGGCTTTCAAAATATCCGCGGGGTTGTCGGCGGCCCACACCAGCGGCAGCATTCCCTGGCGCAAGGCCGCGGTCAGCGAGAACCGTTTGCCCAATTCCGCCGCCAAGTAGGGATGCAAGTGCTTTTGCGCTGCCCGTCCGCCCAGCAAATTGACACCTTGCCGGCGCAGCTTGCGGGCGCTCGATCCTGTCAGGATGAATTGCTGACCGGTCTTGCGCTCGATCAGCAGATGCACGACCTCCAGCAAGGCCGGTAGTTTTTGCACTTCATCAATGATGACCTGGGGCTTGTCCCGGTTGCCCTCCACCAATTCAGTCAACCGCTCCGGCCGGGCGGACAACAGTCGCAGTGTCTCCGGGTCGAGTAGGTCAATCCGCAGCGCCTTGGGATAGTGATGGGTGGACCACAGCGTCTTGCCAGTGCCACGCGGCCCAAGCAGGAAAAAGTGACCGCGGCCCGGCATGAAGATTCGCGGAATGAATGCCATTCTGAGGCGCAAAATGGCGGAACGGATGCCGATTTCAAGACACTTCGGCGCCATCGTTGCCTCTGCCAGAGGCGCCCGTGCGCCACCCCGTAGTGTCCAAAAGCTCGAACGGAGGTGGATATTACCGGTGGCGGAGTAGGGGAGCAACTGCAACGCATACCTCGAGCGATTCCACGGCTCATTCAAAAGCGAAGTCGCCAATCGGATGATCTTCCTCGGTGAAGACCACCTGCGCCGCGTGATTGTCGAGTATTTCGAGTATTACCATCACGAGCGAAACCATCAGGGACTTGCTGGTCGCATCATTAACCCGGCTGCCGAGATCGCCACTGCGAACGGGGAAATTGTCGGCGCCAGCGCCTCGGCGGCATGCTCAATTATTACTACCGCGATGCGGCGTGATCATTTCATTTTTTGGACCAGACGAGCAGCGCATCTGATTGATTCTTCGTGAGACGCGTCGCCACCGCGGTGTTCAGCATCGGAATCCTTGCCGAGGGCAACGCGACTCCCGCAATCCCAGAACAATACTCCCTTCGCCTCTGCGCGCTCCCCACTACTCCACGATCAATACTCCGCGCATGATCCGCCAGTGGCCGGGAAACGTGCAGAGATAGGGATAGCGACCGGGCTGCGCCGGCGCCGTAAACGTGAGCTCGGCGCGGCCGTTGGGATTTACGAGCGGGGTGGCGTGCAGGACTTTCGGCGAGGCGGGCACAAAGTGTTTCGCGAGGCTCGCGGGATCGCTCGCCATCTGATCGGCCAGCAGACCGATCTCTTCGTCCGCACCGGCGGCCACGAGCACGAGGTTGTGCGGCATCGCGTCGGGATTCTCGAACACGATGCGCACGGGCCGACCTGCCTTCGCGCGGAGTTCGCGCGGCGCAAATTGCATCTGGTTCGGCACGGCTTGCACGCGCAGCGCGTCCGCGTCGGCGGCATGGGCCTGCTCCCACATGGTGACAAAATTTTTCAGCTCCGCCGCATCAGCAGCGAAACGGGCGCCCGCCAGGGGTTGGCCGAGTGAATCATAAACGAACACCGGCGGCGGCGCGTTGCGCAGGCGGCGATAGGTGATCTCGAGGGCGTTGAGCCCGGGTTTGAGCTCGAACGCGACTTGCTGCTCCGAGCTGTAGGGGTTGTCGGCCGAGGCGAGTTGCACGCCGTTGGCCGAAATATCGAGGTAGCCGTATTTGACGCTGAGCACCGCGGTCTGCGCCGTTGCCACCTCGAAAAACGTGCGGAACGTGCCCACCGTCGGCGTCGCCGCTTTCTTCTGTTTTGCCGCGCCCTTCACCTCAGGCGGCGCCTCGTCGGGTGGCGCCCGCCGACCTGCAGCCAATGGGCCACGCGTGTCGCAGGGGAAACTTCGAGCACCGGAACCGAGCGGCCCTTCCGCGGCTGAGTGCCCGCGCGGAGATCGGTCAGCATTTGCTGCACGGCCGGCTCGGCCGGATGCAGGTGCGCGACCACCGCGTCGAACTCCGGTCGCGTGGGCCGCAGGTGCGCGACGGCGTTGATCACCGCCATGCGCACGCGCGGATGCGGATCGCTCACCGCCTGCGTGAGTCGCGCCACCGCGTCGGGCAGTCGCTCGGCGGTCAGGCGGATGAGTTGCACGGCCGCCGCGCGCATCAGCGTATCGTCCGAGCGGGCGAGACGATCAATCAACGCTGGGCGCACCACACCGGCGGCGGCCAGGATCCACGCCGCCTCCAGGTGCGCCTGGTCGAAGCCGGGCTGTCCGCGCGGTTGCGCCGCGACCCACGCCTCGACTGCCGGCACGACCGTCGGGCCGAGTTTGCGAAGATGAATGCGCGCATGGTGACGGACGATGTTCTGCGGATGCGCGAGCAGC
>JANPIT010000285.1:0-2223 GCA_031425115.1 Opitutaceae bacterium
CTCTGTATAGCCAAAACAAAAGACCATGGAGCAGAGCCGCAGCGAGGCGGGTTTTGCGTGGTCACTGTTACCTGAATCGCAATCATTCCATCCAAGATGCCCCCCAAATATCTCCCGCCCCTGCTCGCGTTCTTCCTCTTCGCTGCCTCCGCCTCCGCGCAACAACCGCGCGGCCCCATGAATCCGGATCCCGCCATGCCGCTGCCGACCGCGCCGAAAGACACGGTGTTCATGGACGACTTGAATTGGCTCGAGATTCGCGACGCCATCGCCGCCGGCAAAACCACCGCCATCCTCTCCACCGGCGGCATCGAAATGAGCGGCCCCCATCTGGTCTCCGCGAAACACAACTACATCCTGAAGGCCACGACCGAAGTCATCGCGCGCCGCCTCGGCAACGCCCTGGTCGCCCCCATCGTCGGCTTCGTGCCGCAGGGCGGACTCGAGCCGCCCACCGGCCACATGAAATTCGCCGGCTCGTTCACCGTCAGCGACGCCACTTACGAGGCCCTCCTCACCGAGTTGACCACCTGCCTCAAGATTCACGGCTTTCGCAACATCGTGCTCATCGGCGATAGCGGCGGAAACCAAAAGGGACTCAAGGCGGTCGCCGACAAACTCAATCCCCTCTGGAAAAACCAAGGCGTCCGCGTCCACTTCATCGAGGATTACTACAAGAAGCACCCCGCCTGGTCGAAGTGGCAGGAGTCGCAAGGCATCAACGAGGTCGACAAAATCCACCACACCAATTTCACCGCCGAAGCGATCCTGCTGACGCAAAGCCCCGAGCATCTGCGCCTCACTGAGCGCCGCGCCGTCGGTCAGGCCAGTCTCCACGGCGTCTCCCTTTTGCCCGTGGAGAAGACCTTGGAACACGGCTACAAGGCCCTCGCCTACTGCGCCGAAGTCACCTGTGAGGCGATCACCCAGGCGATCGCCGCCAAATAGCGTTCACCCTGACTGGATCGGGACGTCGCGCGGTTGCTGGTTTTGGGATTCCTCACGCCGCAAACATTTCGCCGCGCGCGTCGTTTCGCCTGCGTTCGTTCGTGATCGGCCTGGCTTCCGGCGCATCGCCGCTTGCGCCGGCCGCGGTCGCTCTCACTGTGTCGATCAGAGCCATTTCATCCCCCAATGCGCTTACTCAACCACGCCATTTCTGCCGCCTATGCGCTCGCGCTCACGGGCGCTGCCACGCTTACGTTATCCGTCCGCGCCACGCCGGAACTCGAGGCGGGTCACGCGTTCTTCCGCGAAAAAATCGAGCCCGTGCTGCGCGCCGAGTGCTACGAATGTCACTCGGCCGAATCGAAGCGCCTCCGGGGCGGCCTTCGTCTCGACCTGAAGGCCGGCCTGCTCAAAGGGGGTGAGGCCGGCCCGGCGATCGCCGTGGGCGATGCGAAGAGCCTGCTGCTCCAAGCCCTCCGCCACGACGACGCGGATCTGCAGATGCCGCCGGAGAAACCGAAACTGCCGGCCAGCGTGATCGCCGACTTCGAGCGCTGGATTCAAATCGGCGCGCCCGATCCGCGCGAAGCCGGGGAGCTGCCGCCGCCCAATCCTGCCACGGATCCGAAACTGGCGCGCGGGTAATGGGCGTTTCAACCGGTGAAAAATCCCCCCGCGCCCGCGGTGAAGAATGCCGCCTGGCCCGCCGGCGCCATCGATCGCTTCGTGCTCGCGAAACTCGAGGCGGCGCAACTCGCGCCCGCCCCCGCGGCGACGAAGGCCGAGTTGCTCCGGCGCGTGACGTTCGACCTCACCGGTCTGCCGCCCACGCCGGAGGAGGCGCAGGCATTTCTCGCGGACGACTCGGCCACGGCCTACGCGCGCGTCGTTGATCGCCTGCTGGCGAGCCCGCACTACGGGGAGCATTTCGCGCGGGACTGGCTCGACGTCGTGCGATTCGCCGAGACCGAGGGCTTCGAGTATGACCGCCATATGCCCTTCGCGTGGCGTTTCCGCGACTACGTGATCGACTCGCTCAACCGCGACAAACCGTTCGACCGTTTCCTCACCGAGCAGATCGCCGGCGACGAGATCGCGCCGGACGATCTCGAATTGGCGACCGCCGCGGGTTTTCACCGTTTCGGCGCCGTGCGCCGCAACGCCGGCGACCAGACCGTCGCCGTCAGCCGCAACGAAATCCTCATCGAGCGCACCGACATCATCGGCTCCGCCATCCTCGGCCTGACGGTGGGCTGCGCCCGTTGCCACGACCAC
>JANPIT010000286.1:0-3722 GCA_031425115.1 Opitutaceae bacterium
AAATACTATCGCATCCTCCGCGCGTGGATCGCCGATGGCGCGAAGCTCAGTCTCGAGACACCGCGCGTCACCAAGATCGAACTTTCGCCGCAGAATCCGGTGCTGCAGAGCATCGGCGCCAAGCAGCAGATGCGGATCGTCGCGACCTACGCGGACGGCACGCAGCGCGACGTGACCGCCGAAGGCTTCGTCGAGTCGGGCAACGTTGACGTCGTGTCGACCGAGAAGGGTGGGCTGATCAGCACACTGCGCCGCGGTGAGGCACCAGTCCTCGCGCGCTACGAGGGGAATTACGCGGCGACGACCATCACGGTGATGGGCGACCGCGCGGGCTTCGCCTGGCGCGAGCCGGAGAAGTGGAACAAGGTCGATGAGTTTACCGCGGCGAAATGGCAGCGGATGAAGATCCTGCCTTCGGAGCTTTGCACCGATGAGGATTTTCTGCGGCGCGTTTATCTCGACCTGACGGGCCTGCCGCCGGGCGCGGAGGACGTGCGTGCTTTTCTGGCGGATACGACGCCGACCCGCGCGAAGCGTGATGCGGTGATCGACCGGATGATCGGTTCGGCCGACTACGTCGACCATTGGGCCAACAAGTGGGCGGACCTGCTGCAGGTAAACCGCAAGTTTCTCGGGGAGGACGGCGCGAAGCTTTTTCGGGAGTGGATTCGCAAGGAGATCGACGGCAACACCCCTTACGATCAGTTCGCCAAAAAGATTCTCACCGCCACGGGCTCGAATCGCGAGAACCCGGCGGCGAGTTACTTCAAGGTGCTGCGCACACCGACCGACACGATGGAGAACACCACGCACCTGTTTCTCGCGACGCGCTTCAACTGCAATAAGTGCCACGACCATCCCTTCGAGCGCTGGACGCAGGACCAGTATTACCAGTTGTCGGCTTATTTCGCGCAGGTGGATTTGAAGAAGGATCCCGAGGCGGGGAACAAGACGATCGCCGGCTCAGCCGTCGAGGGGGCCAAGCCGCTCTACGAGATTGCCTACGACAAAACGGACGGCGACGTGACGCACGACCGCACGGGGCAGGTGACCGCGCCGGAGTTTCCGTATGCCGCGAAAAGCAAGGCCACCGCCGACAAGGCGACGCGCCGCGAACAGCTCGCGGAGTGGATGACGTCACCAGATAACCGATACTTCGCCCTCAGCTATGTGAACCGCATGTGGGGCTACCTCACGGGCGTCGGTCTGATCGATCCGCTGGACGACATCCGCGCCGGCAACCCGCCTTCGAATCCCGAGCTGCTCGCGTGGCTCACGCAGGAGTTCGTCCAAAGCGGTTTCAACGTCCGCCATATCCAGAAACTGATCACGACCTCGCGCACGTATCAGCTCTCGGTGAAGACCCACAAGTGGAACGTCGACGACAAGATCAACTACTCGCACGCGATGGCGCGGCGACTGCCGGCGGAGGTGCTGTTCGATTCCGTGCTCAAGGTGGCGGGCTCCACGCCGAATTTCCCGGGAGTGAAGGCTGGCACCCGCGCCGCGCAGCTGCCCGACTCGGCGATCGATGTGCAGAGTGGGTTTCTGGCGAGCCTCGGGCGGCCCGCGCGCGAATCGGCGTGCGAGTGTGAGCGCAGCGGCGACATCGGGCTCGGCTCCGTCATGGCGCTGCTGAGTGGCCCGGCAGTCTCGGGCGCGATCAGCGATCCGAAGAACGAGTTGGCGAAACTCACCGCCACCATCACCGACGACCGGAAACTGGTGGACGAGATTTTCATGCGCGCGCTCAACCGGCATGCCACGGAGAAGGAGACCGCGACTACGCTGGCCGCGTGGGGCACGATCGACACCGAGCATGCGCGGCTCAGCGCCGACCTGGCCGAGCGCGAAACATGGTGGACGCCCGTCTACGCGCAGAAGCAGCGCGAACGCGAGGCAGCGATTTCTGCCGCGACCGTCGCCGTGGCCGCGCGCACGACGGAGATTGCCGAACAGGTGGCGGCGGCAGAGAAGAAGAGGGAGGAGAAGATCGCGGCCGAGGCCGCGGCGCTGGCTACTTACGAGCAGTTGCTGCCGGCGAAGTTGACGGAATGGGAGAAGGCGCTGGAGCCCGCCCGCCTCGCGACCACCTGGACGCCGCTCGATATCACGAGTGCGCGGGTGAACAGCGGCACGCTCAAGAAACTCGAGGACGGCTCCTATCTCGCTTCCGGGCCCGCTGGTAATCCGACCGATTACACCATCGTCGCCGACACAAAGCTCGGTGCGATCACGGGCGTAATGCTCGAGGTGCTGCCGCACGAGAGTCTGCCGAATTTCGGGCCAGGCCGCTCCGCGGGGAATTTTGTGCTGAGCGAAGTCACACTCCGGTGGAGCGACAAAGCCGGCGGTCGCGTCGCGAAGGACGCGCAGTTCAAGGAGGCCCACGCGAATCACACGCAAGCCACCTATGACGTGAAATCGGCGATCAACGGCAAAGCCGAAGGCGGCAAGGATGGCTGGGCGATTGGAGGCAAGATCGGTGAACCGCACGCCGCGCGATTCTCGCTCGCGGAGCCCATCGGCGATGAGAAGGGAGCGACGCTGACCTTCACGTTGCAGCATCGTTTCCGCGATGGGTTTGTGATCGGGCGCTTCCGGCTCTGGGCGACGTCCGCCGCGGCGCCTCTGGAACTCGGACTGCCCGAGGCGATCGCGACCTTGGTTAAGACGCCGCTGACGGAGCGCACTGAGGCGCAGGCAAAGGCCCTGACCGACTACTACCGCACGGTAGATCTCGGGCTCTTAAAGAAAGAACAAGCGCTCACGACGGCCAAGAGGCCCTTGCCCGTGGACCCCAAGCTCGCCGCGTTGCGCGCCACGCTCGCCAACGCGGAAAAGCCCGTCCCGGTCGATGCGAAACTTGCGCAGCTCCGCGCCGACGCCGCGATGAGCACCACGCAACTCGCCAACAAGCGCCTTACTGGCGTCCAGGATCTCGCCTGGGCGATCGTGAACAACCCGGCGTTTCTGTTCAACCGCTAGCCGGACGACAAGAGACAGAGATTGAGCAGGAATCCATGAAACCAGGAGAAATGCAGAAGCTGAATTCAGCGGCTAAGGACCACGTGGGATTTTCCTGGCTTCATGGTTTCCTGCTTCGTCATGTCCCTTGGCTGGTGCGCGGTCCATGGGCGCTTAGGTGAACATTCCGCCCCGATCGCTCACGTTCCTGAGTTCCTGATTTCCAGATTTTTCTCCCCCACAACCCAAAGGCCCCGCCATGATACGTCTACCCGGTGGATTCAATACCGACCTCTGCGACAGCCACGGCAAGATGACGCGCCGCAATCTGCTGCGGCTCGGTGGCTCGAGCATCCTCGGCCTCTCGCTCGGCCAACTGCTCCGGCTCAACGCGACCGCCAGTCCTGCCGCCGCCGCCAAGGGCGGACCGGGGTGGGGCAAGGCGAAGAGCATCATCATGGTCTATCTGCAGGGCGGACCGTCGCACATCGATTTGTGGGACCCGAAGGAGAACGTGCCGGAAAAAATCCGCAGCGCGTTCAAGCCGATCTCGACGAAGATTCCGGGCATCAACTTCACCGAGGTCCTGCCGAGGCTCGCGAAGATCAACGACAAGCTGACGATGATCCGCTCGATGAGCTACACGCCGAACGGGCTCTTCAATCACACGGCGGCCATCTACCAAATCATGACGGGCTACACGACCGACAAAGTCAGCCCGTCGGGTCAGCTCGAGCCGCCGAATGCAAAGGATT
>JANPIT010000287.1:0-1812 GCA_031425115.1 Opitutaceae bacterium
GTCGATCGTCTCGACCAGGCCGTCGGCCGCGTCCTCGGGAAACTCACCGAACTCGGCCAGGCGGAGAACACCTTGATCGTTTTCCTGAGCGATAACGGCGCCAGTCCCTTCGACCACGGCGCCAAACGCTCCGTCGCCCAACTCACCGCCGCCACCGGCAACATCAACACCGGCCTCGGCTGGGCCCATTTTAGCGCGACTCCATTCCGCCACTACAAACGCAACATGGCCAACGGCGGCAGTTGCACTCCCTTCATCGCCCACTGGCCCGCCGCCCTGCGCCAGCCCGGCACGCTCACCGAGCAGCGGGCCCATATCATCGATTTGATGGCCACATTCGTCGACGTGGCCGGCGCCACCTGGCCCGCCGAGCATGCCGGCCGCCCTCTCGCTCCGCTGCCGGGCAAAAGCCTTCGTCCGATTTTCGCCGGCGAGTCCCGCTCGGATCACGACGCGCTTTATTTCCATCTTTTCGATCATCGCGCCGTCATCGCCGGCGACCTGAAACTCGTCTCCGACTGGGGCCGCCCGTGGGCACTCTACGATCTCGCCACCGACCGCACCGAGCTCCGCGACCTCGCCCGCCTCCAACCCGCCGAAGCCGCCCGCCTCGCGCAGCTCTGGGACGCTTGGGCCGCCCGCTCCAAACCGCCCGTGCGCTCCGCCGGTGGCGAGCCCATCTATCGCCGTTTGCACGATGCTGAGGAAAAATTCGTCGGTGGCGGCACGGACACCGGCGATGCGCCCACGGCCAAGGCCGACCGGAAGAACAAACGCGCCAAGTCCAAGTAGCCTCCGCTCGGTTCCCACTTGCTCCCGCCACCACTGCGTGCGCGCCGCCAAAAATCCGCCACCCAATCTCCCTTCGCCGTGAAACCATTTCGCCACCTCCTCGCTGTTCTCGTCGGCTCGCTGCTGGCCGCACACGCCCTCGCCGCCACCGCCGCCAAGCCCAACGTGATCGTTATCTACACCGACGACCACGGTCACGCCGATCTCGGTATCCAGGGCATCCACGCTGATCTCAAGACGCCGCACATCGACGCGCTCGCCCGCAGCGGCGTGCTGGCCAAGAACGGTTACAGCACGGCGCCGCAGTGCGTGCCCTCGCGCGCGGGATTGATGGTCGGAAAGTTTCAAGGCCGCTTCAAGGTCGAGTCCAACGGTGACACGCTCGAGGGCTTCGACCGCGAGACCACCTTCGCGACGCGTCTGCAACGCGCCGGCTATGTCACCGCCCAATTTGGCAAATTGCACCTCGGCCCCACCGCCGCGATCACGCGGCACGGCTTCACCCACGTCTTTGCCCAGAACGCCCAGCGGCCCTTTTCAGCCAACATCACGCCCGACGGACGCGACCGACCGATGGGCGATTTGCCGGCGGACATGTATCACGTCGACGGATGCAGCCGCGCCGCTGCCTCCCTCATCGAGCGCTATAAGGACAAGCCAATCTTCCTCTACATCGCCTATCGCGCCCCGCACGTGCCGCTCGACGCGCCGCAAAAATACCTCGAGCGCTTCCCCGGGAAAATGCCCGAACGCCGCCGTCAGGCCCTCGCCATGCTCTCAGCCGTCGACGACGGCGTCGGCCTCCTCACCGCCACCCTGAAAAAACACGGCCTCACCGAAAACACGCTCATCTTCCTCATCGGCGACAACGGCGCTCCGCTCAAGATCACCAAGCTCGACGCCCCCGGCGGCGGCCCAGGCTGGAACGGCAGCCTCAACACCCCGCTCAACGGCGAGAAGGGCATGCTGGCCGAGGGCGGCATGCGCACGCCGTTCGTCATCGCGTGGCCCGGCACCATT
>JANPIT010000288.1:0-7558 GCA_031425115.1 Opitutaceae bacterium
TGCGCGCGGCCCTCGGGAGTAAACTCACGCGGTTCATGGGCGTGCCGGTGGACGTCGAACGCGAACTGGTCGCCACGTGCGGCGCGACGGAAGCGATGATGGTGGCCATGATGACGGTCTGCGACCCGGGCGACCGCATCGGGCTCTTCTCGCCGTTCTACGAGAACTACAATGCGGACGCGATTCTCACTGGTGCGCAGGCGGTGCACGTGCCGCTGCATCCGCCGCACTATCGCTTCGATCCGGACGAGCTGCGCCGGGCCTTCGCGAGCGGACTCAAGGCCTTCGTGCTCTGCAATCCCTCAAACCCGTGTGGTCGCGTGTTTACGCGCGACGAGTTGCTGCAGATCGCGGCGCTCGCGGAAGAATTCGACGTGTGGATCCTGACCGACGAGGTCTACGAGCACATCGTATTCGCGCCGCACCGGCACACGTATTTCGCGACGCTGCCGGGCATGGCGAAGCGCACCTTGATGTGCTCCTCGCTTTCGAAAACGTTTTCGATCACGGGCTGGCGGTTGGGTTACGTCCACGCGGCGCCGGAGGTGATCGCCCAAGCGCGGAAAGTGCACGATTTTCTCACGGTGGGAGCGGCCGCCCCGCTGCAGCACGCGGTCGTGACGGCGCTGAACTTTCCGGAGAGCTACTACGGTGAACTGTGCGCGGAGTATGCGACCTCGCGCGATGTGTTGCTGAGCTACCTCGATCGCACGGGCTTGAGCTACACGCGACCCGAGGGCGCGTATTTTGTGATGCTCGACATCTCGGGATTTGGTTACGCGAGCGACGTGGAGTTTGCACACTGGATGACCAAGGAAATCGGCGTCGCTCCCGTGCCGGGCTCCAGTTTTTTTCCGCCCGGTGAAAATCGCTACGTGCGACTTAATTTCGCGAAAAAGCCGGCGACCTTGCATGCCGCCGGCGAGCGGTTGCTGAAGTTGCGTTCCTAGCGGCGGGAAGCGGAAAGAAGGCGGCGGTTGGTTCGGTTCCGTTTTCGACTTCGGCAGAACCGCTTCCAAAAAGCCGGATCCGTCGTGTGCACGTGGAAGTGCGCGCTACGCAGCGCAGGCGTATTCCGACGAAACTCTGCGCGTTTCTCTGGGTCGTAGGCCCTTGGTCCCCGATCCAATTATTGCATGCAGTCATCAAAAAATACCGGCATTACCGGCAAGGCGCGCGAGACGTTCGCGATGATCATCGACCACGTATTGCGTGATGAGTGTTCCCTTTCCGAGACGACGCGCGCGTATCGCTGGAATGTCACCGGCCCGAATCTCTACAGCTTGCACCGGCTTTTCGATGAGCAGCGGCGCCAGTTGGATTACTGGCTGGATCGGGTGATCGAACGCGCGCGGGCGGTCGGATTTCCGGCGCAGGCGCCACGCGAGGAGGCGACGCCGGCGTCCGGGGCGGGTTTGCCGCCGAGCACGATGATTGGCGAATTGCTCACGCGGCACGAAAATCTTGCGCGGCAGTTGCAGGAAGATATCGCGCGCCTCTCGGATCCGGCTACGCAGGAAGTTTTGCAGCACATGGTAGAGTTCCATGAGACGACGGCGTGGATGCTCCGCATGCTGCGCCCGGATTCCGTCGCTGGTTCCGACCCGGTGGTCTGAAAAGCTGACATTTTTTCCCGCTCTCCGAGAGCCTTGACGGGTCCAACGCCGCGACACGCAGGTTGTGATTCCCGAGTGCGCTGAAGAACGGCGCGGGGAGCGCAGTCGGTGTCAAAGTCAACAACCCCAAACGTATATGTTAAACTACGCTGTCGTCTTCCTCATTATCGCCATCCTTGCCGGCGTGCTCGGCTTCGGAGTCGTCGCAGGCACCGCGGCCATGGTCGCCAAGGTCTGCTTTGTCGTCTTCCTCGTGCTCTTCTTGTTTTCTCTCCTGGGTGGGGGACGCCGTCGGCTATAACAGGGCTTGCCCTGTCGAGACGACGCAGGCGGGGCGCTGTGGCGGAAACGCTACGGCGCCTCTTTTTTAGTGTCCGCTGGCGTGATCGGTCTGCGCCTTGACGCCGCCCATCATCAACTTGTCCGTCCACGCGAGCGCGATCGCGGAGAAGACGAAGACCACGTGGATGATGACCTGCCACATCACGCCGTCGTTGTTCACGGATCCGACCGGCGCCAGATTCACCGTGATGAAAGTTTTGAGCAGGTGAATCGATGAAATGCTGATCAGCGCGGTGGCCAGCTTCACCTTGAGCATGCCGGCGTTCACGTGGCTGAGCCACTCCGGCTGGTCGTCGTGATCGGCCAGATTCAGGCGGGAGACGAAGGTTTCGTAGCCGCCGATGATCACCATGATGAGCAGATTGGCGATCATGACGACGTCGATCAGGCCCAGCACGCCGAGCATGATGTGCGTGCTCATGTCGTGCTTCACCCCTTCGGGCAGCGTGTTGGTCAGCGCCGCGTGGAGCAGATGCCACAGTTCGATGAAGAACTGATAAACGTAGATGCCCTGCGCCACGATCAGACCCACGTAAAGGGGCGCTTGCAGCCAGCGGCTCGCAAAAATCGTCTTCTCGAGGACTGTCTCGGTGGTGGTATTCTTCGACTGGGACATGGCGTGCGGTCGGGCAGACAACACTGCGGCGACCGGCCGCCGCAAGCCAAACCTCGTTACGAAACGCCGGCCCGCAACGCGCGCGCTTCCTCCAACAGCTCTTGCGCCGCTGCGAGCGCTGCTCGCGGCGTGTGAGTCGCGGTTGCATTGAGTTCGGCCGCCGAGGCGCGCTGCGCGGCTTGAATCTCATCGGGGTCACCCAAGCCGGTTTCGCGGTAGGCGCGCAAGCGGGCCAGCACCAAATCGCGAATTTCCGCACCGTTGTCGACGCCGTGAAAGACGCCGGTGTGCAGGGAATCACCGCCCTTCTGATCGTGGTGATCGCCACCCCCGCCGGCGGACTGCACGCGGACATCCGCCAATCCGAGATAGCGCTGCAAGGGCCCCTGGGTCACGAGCACCTGCTGCACGTTGGCGAAGCTCATGGTCGATTCCTGCACGGTTGTCAGGCCGGAACGGATACGGAGACTGCGATCCGTGACGATATACCACCGGAGCTCGAAATCGAGCCGCACCAAGGCGTAGGTCAGTGGAATCTGAACGATAAAGAGCGCGATGCCGACCCACTCGAAGAACCGCAGCACCGGAAAGATCCAGCCCGGCCAGCGGCGCGGCGGGCGGGCTCGACCTTGCTTCGCGGTCGGAGCTTTTTTCGGCGTGGCTTCCGCCTGAGGAGGCGAGGCCGGCGTTTCGAGGGTGGGCGTTGCGCCGGTCGGTGGATTTTGTGCCGCGGCGACGGCCACGGGCGGGCGAGCAGCAGGGGAGGGGCCGAAGGCACTTTCCAGACGATCGATGAAAATCAACGAAGCGACGATACCGGCGATGGCGCCGGCCTGAGCCAGTGCCCAGCGGAGCAGGCGGAGCTTGTAGAGGTTGCGGCCGGCGCGAAAAACACGCACCGAACCGGGGGCGCCGGTGGGCGGATGAGGATCCGGCGGCACGCGCAACACGTGCAGCGCCCGAGCGCGCAGGGCCTCAAACATGGGGCGGGGTGCGGGTGGTTTCGGCGCGGGCGGCAAGGGAAAGCCGCGTTTCCCGCAGCTCCCGGGCGATTTCGCGCAGCGTGGCCGCCAGTTCCGCGTCAGGGGCGAGCGCAGCGGCCGAGGCGCCAGCGGCCAGCGCCGAACTGAGGAGCGGAGGCGCGTTGGCGTTGTCCTTCACGCCGCGCATGCGCGCGTAGAGAAAATCTCGCACCGCCTCGAATTCCTGCAGGCCTTCCAGAGTGAGCTCGGCGCCGGCGTTGCCGCTGGCGGTCTGCACCAGCACGCGCGCGAGTCCGAACCAGCGCTCGATGAGATTCGATTTGAGATGGATGTCCTGAATGCGCGCGTAGTTCACGATGATCTCGCGGCGAAACAAAATGCCCCAACTCATCGAGATGCCTTCATCGGTGAAGCGATATCGCATGGTGTGGTAACGAAACCACATCGGCAGGATCAGCACCGGCAGCAGCGGTGGAAACAGCAGCAGGGACACCCAGTAGTAGGTGAACAGATTCCGATGCGGTCGCGCGATCGCGAGGATCGCGGCGTCGTGGGCGGAAGGGTGATTCACAAATAGATCATCGCGCGGGCCCGGGCGATACGGCAAGAGTCGAAGGGGCCGGACGAGCGGAATCGCGGTCAGCGTGGGGCACCGTTACGTTACTATAAACAACGCCGCCTGCTTGTTTCCGCCCTCGCAATCCAACGCGAGTCACGCAGCGTTTCGGCCGGTTGCTATGATTCCCCCGCTCCCACCGGACGACGAAAAGACACGCCTGGAGACGCTGGAGCGCTACCAAGTTCTTTACACGGACTCGGAGCCATTGTTGGACGATTTGACTGCGTTGGCGGCCCAGATTTGCGGCACGCCGATTTCGCTGATCTCGATCGTGGCGGCTGAGTGGCAGTGGTTCAAAAGTAAAGTGGGTTTCCCTCTAGCAGAACTGCCGAGGAATATCTCGTTTTGTGGCCATGCCATGTTGCAGCGGGAGTTGTTCATCGTGCCGGATACAAAGTTGGATGAGCGTTTCCACGACAACCCCCTGGTCACCGGCGATCCGCACATCCGGTTCTATGCGGGCGCTCCGCTGGTCGCGCCAGACGGACAAATCCTCGGCACGATTTGCGTGCTCGATCGCGAACCGCGCGAGATGAATGCGGTGCAGCAGGAGACGCTGCGCGTGTTGAGTCGGCAAGTGATGGCACAGTTGGAACTGCGCCGGCAGAAGCGCGAGTTGGAGGTGAGTGAGGAACGGTTGTTCAAGGTGTTTCGGAATTGTCCGGTGGCACTGGCCATCAATCGCTGGGACAATCGGACGTTCGTCGATGCCAACGCCGAATTCTTTGCGATTACGGGCTGGGCGCGGGACGATCTCGTTGGGCGCACGGCCGCGGAAATGGGCATCGTCAGTGAGCAAGAGGCCGCGCGGGTGCGGGCGCTTTTGGATGCAGAGCGCGATGCCGCGGGCGTGGTGATGACCATCACCACCCGCACCGGCGAAGAGCGCGAGGTGCTGATGAGCACGGTGCTGCTTGAACTGCACGGAGGGACGCACGCGGTGAGCACCTTCGTGGATATCACCGCGCGCAAGCGGGCAGAGGAGAAGCTCGCGCGGCAAGCCGAGACGCTTTCGGCCGTCACCGAGTCGTTGGCGGCCTATGTGGAACGGGGTGACTGGAGTGCGGCGATGGGCCGCCTGCTCACGTGCGCGATGCATCAGACGCAGAGCGAATACGGCTTCGTGGGCGTGGTGATGGGGGGAACCTTACGCATATTGGCGCACGAGGGCATGGTGTGGCACCAGACGATCGGCCGGGAGCTCTATGATGAGGCGATCCGTCGCTACCAGGAGCGCGGCTACTTGGAGTTCACCAGCTTCGACAATCTGTTCGGGCGGGCTATCACCAGCGGAAAGGTGGTGATCGCCAACCTTCCCGCGGCGGATCCGCGTTCGAGGGGCCTTCCGGCCGGACATCCTCCGATGAGTAGTTTTCTCGGGGTGCCGATCTTCGCGGGAGACGAGGTTCAGGGGATGGTGGCGCTGGCGAATCGGACTGGTGGATACAGTGAGGAGGAGCAGCGGCGCATCGAGACCTTGGTCCATCATGCGGGCGGGCTCTGCACGAGTTACCGTCAACGCGAAGCCGCGCTCGGGCTGGCGCAGGAGCGCCAAAAAGCCGAGGCGGCGCAACGCGCGAGCGAGGAGCGGCTACGGCTCGCGGTCCAAGCCGCCAACGTCGGCCTCTGGGATTGGGACCTAGAGACCGGGCAAGTCGTGTATTCCCAGGAATGGAAACGGCAGCTGGGCTGGGAGGACCACGAAATCAAGAACGAGCTCAGCGAATGGTCGAGCCGCGTGCACCCGGACGATCTCGCGGCGACCGAGACGCGCATTCAGCAATATCTGGCCCGCCCGGAGGGGGTGCATGAAGTCGAGTTTCGCATGCGGCATAAAGACGGCACGTGGCGCTGGATTTATGCGCGGGGCGAGGCGCTGCGCGGGGAACACGGCCGGGTGATGCGGATGCTGGGCTGTCACGTGGACGTGACCCTGCGCGTGCGCGCCGAGGCGGCGCTGCGCGACGGCGTCGAGCGCTTCCAAGCCGTCGCGCGCGCCACCAACGACGCCATCTGGGACTGGAACCTCGAAACCAACACGATTTGGTGGAACGAGAATTTTCAGTCCCTGTTTGGCTACCGCCCCGACCAGATCGAGCCGGGGATCACATCGTGGTTCAGCCGTCTGCATCCGGCAGACGCGAACCGAATCCTGACCGGAATCTACGCCGTCATTGAGGGGCGGGACGAGTCGTGGACCGGGGAATACCGCTTCCGACGAGGGGACGGTTCCTATGCGGAGATCTTCGATCGCGGATGGGTTTTGCGCGACGAAACGGGCCGTGGGGTGCGGATGGTCGGGGCGATGCAAGACATCACCAGTCGCAAGCAGTCTGAAGAACGACTCCGGCAGCTGAATCGCACGTATGCGGTGTTGAGCGACATCAACCAGGTGATCATGCGCGACCGAGCCCCGCAGGATATCCTGCGTGGGGCTTGTCGCATCGCGGTGGAGCGGGGCGGTTTTCTGCTCGCGTGGGTGGGCATGGCTGATGGCGCAGGCCTGCCGGTGAAGTTGGCCGCGCAGGCTGGAGGCAATGCGGAGACGGAGGCAATCATCGAGCGCATGCTCACCGATCCCGTCGCGAGCTGCGCGTTCACGCTACGTGCCGTGGAAACGGGTGCCCACGCGGTTTGCAACGACGTCGCGCGCGATCCGCAGGCGGCGCCATGGCGCGAACCGGCATTGGATCGCGGATACAAGGCGATGGTCGCGCTACCGTTGACGATCGCCGGCCGGACCATCGGGACGTTCAACCTTTACGCGGACCAGACGGGTTTCTTCAACGCGGAGGAATTGCGGCTGCTCGACGAACTGGCGTTGGACATCGCTTTTGCCTTGGAGGGCTGCGAGCGCGACCGCGAACGGCAAGAAGCGCTCGTGCAATTGCGCGCCAGCGAAGAACGCTTTCGCGAGCTGGCCGAAAATATCCAAGAGGCGTTTTGGATCACCGATCCCGCGAAGTTGCGGATGCACTACATCAGCCCGGCCTACGAAAAAATCTGGGGCCGCAGTTGCGCCAGCCTCTATGCGTTTCCGCAGAGCTGGGTGGATGCGATTCATCCCGATGATCGCCCGCGCGTCCGGCACGCCGCGGAAACGCGTCAGACCGATGGCGACTACGATGAAACGTATCGCATCGTGCGGGATGACGGTGCGGTGCGCTGGATCCGCGACCGGGCGTTTCCAGTGCGAGGTGCGAGTGGGGTAGTCATCCGGGTGGTCGGCACGGCGGAAGACATCACCGACCGACGTCAGCTCGAGGAGCAATTGCGCCAGTCCCAGAAAATGGAGGCGTTCGGCCAGTTGGCCGGCGGGGTGGCGCACGACTTCAATAATATCCTCGCGGCGATCTTGATGCAGGCGGAACTCTCGAGCCTG
>JANPIT010000289.1:0-6183 GCA_031425115.1 Opitutaceae bacterium
GACCGCCGGCGGCACTCCGCGATAATACATCGTGGTCGCCAGCGTTTGAATGAGCAGCGCGCCCAGGAACGTCCCGAGAATGGAAAATCGTCCGCCCGTCAGCGCCGTGCCGCCCACGACCACGGCGAAAATCGCATCGAGTTCCGCGTTCTCGCCCGCGCGGTTCGCATCGGCCGCGCGGATATTGGCCGCGGTCAGCACGCCCGTCAGCCCGGCGCAGGCCCCACAGAACACGTAAGCCAGCGTCTTCACGCGCGCGGCGGCCAAGCCGGCGAAGTGACTCGCAGTTTCGTTGTCGCCAACCGCCTCGATGAACAATCCCGCAGCCGTTTTTCGCACGACAATCTGCGTTGCGACGAACAACCCCGCGACGAGCAGCGGTGCGACCGGCAGCCCGGCCACGAAGCCGTTGCCGAGAAACGCGAAGTCAGGATGCGCGATGATGATCACCTGCCCACCGCAGATCAGCTGCGCGATTCCGCGCCCCGCCACCATGAGGATGAGGGTCGCGACGATCGGCTGCACGTGCCAGCGCGCCACCAGCACGCCATTCACTCCACCCGCGAGCGCCCCGACTCCCAACGCCGCCGCAATCGTCGTCGCCAGCCCCGCGCCTTGATTCAACAGCAGCGCGCAGACCGCCCCTGCGATCGCGATCACCGAGCCGACCGAGAGATCGACGCCCCCCGTCGCGATCACGAGCGTCATCCCCAACGCCACCAGCATCGTCCGCGAACCCTGGGCGAGAATGTCGATCGGCACACCGTAGAGGTGGCCATCCTGCACGGTGATGCTGAGAAACGCGGGATTACTCGCGAGATTCAGCAGCACCAGGCCCACGAGGCCGGCCAGGAGCCAGGGAATCGACGGGGGCAATCGCTTCATGGCCGATGGGGACGCACTGTCATCAATTTCCTCATACGCTGCCCGCCATCGTCTTCATCAGCCGCTCCGCGGTGAGGTCAGGCCCTGCGCTCAGTTCGCCCGCCGCCCGGCGTTCCCGGAGGACAAGCACCCGCGCGCAATTGCGCACAATCTCCTCGATCTCCGAGGAGATCAGCAGCACCGAGAGTCCGTCGCCACTGAGTTTTGCGATCAGCTGCTCGATTTCCGCCTTCGCGCCGATATCGATCCCCCGCGTCGGCTCATCGAGGATGATCAACTCCGGGCGCGTCGCCAGCCAGCGCGCCAGCAGAACTTTTTGCTGGTTGCCCCCGGAGAGATTCTTGATCGGCGTCTCGGCATCCGGAGTCTTGATCCGCAGCGCCGCGATATAGTGCGTGCAGAGCGCCGCCTGCTCTGCGCCCGTGAGCGTGCGCCATAAGCCCTGCTTGGCCTGCAGCGCGAAGACGAGGTTCTCGCGCACCGAGAGATTGGGCAGGATGCCTTCCGTCTTTCGGTCCTCGGAGCAGAACGCGAGACCGAGCTGCACCGCTTCGCGCGGCGAGGCGAAGCGCACCGGCCGCCCGCGATACTCGACCACCCCACCGTCGGCGCGATCGATGCCGAACAGCAGTCGCGCCGTTTCCGTGCGACCCGAACCCAGCAAGCCAGCCAGCCCGGTGACTTCGCCGCGGCGGAGAGTAAGGTCGAGCGGGTGCAGCGCACCGCGGCGCGTCAGTCCGCGCGCGGTGAGCAGCGGCAGATTGTTCTCGGGAAGCGGGTCGCTCGCCGTGCGTGGACTGCCGCCTCCACTCGCATCGTTCGGCGGCGTCAAAGCTCCGCTCCCACCGCTTCGCCCCACATCGTCGTTCACTTCACGCCCCAGCATCTTGCTGACGAGTGTGAGCCGCGGGAGCGCCGCCGTGGCGAATTCTCCCACGAGCTGCCCGTTGCGCAGCACTGTGATCCGATCGCTCACGGCGTAAACCTGATCGAGAAAGTGCGTGACGAAGACGACGCCGAGCCCGTCCGCGCGCAGCCGGCGCATCACCTTAAACAGCTCGGCGACTTCTTTCTCGTCCAGGCTCGCGGTCGGTTCGTCGAGGACCAGGAGCCGGGCGTTGAGATCGAGCGCCCGCGCGATGGCGACCATTTGCTGCACGGCGACGGAGAGGGAGCCGAGTTCCGCGTCGACATCGACCTCGATTTCAAGCCGCGCGAGCGCGGCGCGTGCGTGCCGTCGCAACGCGCCCCAGTGCACAAAACCGCATCGTCCCGGCTGCCGCCCCAGCCCGATATTTTCCGCGACGGAAAGGGCGGGGATGAGATTCACCTCCTGATAAACGGTGCTGATCCCCGCGCGCTCCGCGTCCTTCGGCGAAGTCGGAGCGATCCGCTGCCCCGCGAGCGTGATCGTGCCACTATCAGCGGAGTGCACGCCCGTCAGGACCTTAATCAGCGTCGATTTGCCGGCGCCGTTTTCCCCGAGCAGCGCATGGATCTCACCAGCGCCAACGGTGAAATCCACGTCGTTCAGCGCCGTCACGCCGACGAATCGCTTGGTGATGCCGCGAAGCTCGAGGAGTGAGGGTTGGGCCACGGGGGAAGGATTTATCCGATGAAGGGAGCGTCGCCTCGCCCGCTTGGTCACGCCACGGGAGGAGCGCACCGCGCCGCCTACCGCGCCGCTCAATACTTCCGGCTCGGCAGTGCCTTGGCGGCGTTGGTCGCGTCGAAGAGCTCGTCCTTGTTGAACATCTTCTTCTCCACCTTCTGACCGGCCAGCACCTGCGCGATCGTATCATAAACCTTGGGACCGAAAAGTGGGCTGCACTCGACGGTGCAGTTGATCCGACCCGCGGCGACCGCCTTCACCGCCTCGCCAATCGCATCGATGCTCACGATCGTGATGTCCTTACCGGGTTTCAAACCCGCTTCCTCGATCGCCTGCGCGGCGCCGAGCGCCATATCGTCGTTGTGCGCGTAGACGGCGTTGATCGCCTTCCCGTGTTTTTTGATCAGCGCCTCCATCACCTGCTTGCCCTTGCTCCGCTCGAAATCGCCGCCCTGCGCATCGATGATCTTCAATCCGGGATACTTCTTGATCGCATCAGCGAAAGCCTTGCGCCGCTCGTTGGCGGGCGCAGCGCCGGCCGTGCCCTGCAGTTCGACGATATTGGCTTTGCCGTTCACGTGCTTCGCGAGCCAGTCGGCCGCCATGCGACCCTCCTCGTAGAAATCGGACCCGATGAAGCAGGTGTAGAGCGACTCGTCCGCCGTCTGGATTGTGCGATCGGTGAGAATCACCGGGATCTTCGCGCGCTTCGCTTCCCGCAGCACCGGATCCCAGCCCGTCTCGACGATCGGCGCGAGCACGATGGCGTCGACGCCCTGGGTGATGAAAGAGCGCACCGCGCGAATCTGGTTCTCCTGTTTGCCTTGGGCGTCGGAGAATTTCAGATCGATCCCGCGCCTGGCCGCCTCGGACTTCATCGATTCGGAGTTGGCCGTGCGCCACGCGCTCTCCGCCCCGGTCTGGGCGAATCCGACCTTGATGGTTTTACCGGCCGCGTGCAGCGCGGGCGTGACGAAAGCGCAGAGTGCGGCAAGGCCGACGGCGGTGAGGAAAGATTTACGGGGCAACGAGAGTTTTGTCATGGGGTGCGATGCGGGTTGGGACGCTAAGCGCGGCCTCTCGCTCGCGGCAAGGCGCCGCTGGGAAATTCGCCACACGAAAACACACCTGCCGCGGCCTCGATCCTGGCACGCCAATTCATCAGCGTTGATAACCGACGCCAACCGGTTAACCACTCCGACCCCTACCGTCCCCATGAAAGCTCTTCTCCTTACCGCTGCCTCGAAGCTCGAATACGTCGACTTTCCCGACCCCAAACCCGCGGAGGATGAAGTCGTCGTGCAGATCCATGCCTGTGGCATCTGCGGCAGTGATATTCATGGCTGGGATGGCTCCACGGGCCGCCGCCAGCCGCCCCTCATCATGGGCCACGAGGCGTCCGGCGAAGTCGTGGCAACCGGTTCGCGGGTGACTGCGTGGCGCGCGGGCGATCGCGTGACCTTCGACTCTACGATCTATTGCGGCGAGTGCAGTTTCTGCCGCGAGGGCCACGTGAATCTGTGCGGCAATCGTCGAGTCGTCGGCGTCTCCCCGACGGAATACAAACAGCACGGCGCGTTCGCCGAGCGCCTCGCCCTTCCGGAACGAATTCTTTACCGACTGCCGGACGCCTTGCCCTACGACCAAGCCGCAATGGTCGAGCCTGTCTCGATCGCGGTGCACGCCGTGCAACGCACCAAGATCGCGCCCAATGCCACCGCCGTCGTGATCGGGAGCGGCATGATAGGGCTGCTCGTGATACAAGCACTCCGTTGGGCCGGCGCGAAGCAGATCGTCGCGGTCGATCTCGCCGACAACCGGCTCGAGCTCGCCCGCCGACTCGGCGCCACGCACACGATCAATTCGGGCAAGGCCGACGCTGCGGCGGATGTCGCGCGCATCACCAATGGACTGGGCGCCGACGTGGCGTTCGAAGTCGTCGGGTTCACCGCGACGCTCAATCTCGCGCTCGCCACGTTGAAGCGCGGCGGCGCCTGTGTGCTGGTCGGCAATCTTTCGCCGAAGACCCAGGACTTCCCGCTGCAAGCAGTGGTGACCAAGGAGCTCACCATCACGGGCTCGTGCTCCAGCGCCGGCGAGTATCCACTCTGCCTGGACCTGATCGCCCGTGGCGTCATCGACGTGAAGCCGATGATCGAAACGCTCGCTCCGCTCGCCGACGGCGCGGGCTGGTTCACCAAACTCAGCGCGAAGGATGGCGGTAAGTATATGAAGGTGATCCTGCAGCCCTGAA
Organism: Opitutaceae bacterium; assembly: GCA_031425115.1. GTDB lineage: Bacteria > Verrucomicrobiota > Verrucomicrobiia > Opitutales > Opitutaceae > ER46. The sequence continues at coordinate 4,752 of JANPIT010000289.1, forward strand.
TCAACCCACGTCCGCATCATCCTTCGATCTCACAGATGCCCTGAACCCCCGCTCATAGCCGTCAGGCTTGCTACGCGCCGGATTTTAGGGGGATAAAGACGGACGCTTTCGGGGAAACCAACATTCCGAAGGTGAGTTAACTCAACAAAAGGAAAGACCATTATGGGCGATAGATCTCCGAAATCCGTGCAGAAACAGGCTTCTCAAAAGCAGACGAAGACCAACGTCTCGAATCAGAAAAAGCAGGCCGCCGTCACGTCGCAGCAGGCCACCAAGGCCAAGGCGGCCGCGAGCAAGAAGAAGTAATCTTTCTTGAAGTGCAGGGACGGCGAATTCTGTTCGACCGGACTTCTGCAATTTGCGCCGACGGCGCGGAGACACTCCGCGTCGCCGGCGCCTTTTTTTTGCGGCTACGGGGTAATCAAGACCGGCAGACTCGTGCTCACCGCCTCCCCGCGAAGTTGCACGCCGGCGAGCGCGGTGCCGCCGTTGCCATCCTCGACGAGCACTTTCACGGCATGCCGGCCGACGCTCAATCCCGTGGCGGCGAGATCGAACTGCCACCGTGTCGCGCCGTTCCACGCGCCACCCACCGTGGCTGTGCCGCGGAACCGATCGTCCACAAAAACACTCACGCGCCCGCCTGCGAACGTCGTCGCGACATTGGGCGTGACCCAGCCCTGCAGCCGCAACGTTTGGCTCGCCTGAAGCGAGGGCGGCGTCGCACCGCTCGTCTCTGAAAGCCACCACGTGCCCTCGGCTAGCGTGAACGTGTCGATCCACGCCGTGGGCGCGCGATACTTGAACAACCGCACAGCCTGCTTGAACGCGTCGCCGAAATGCGTGCCGAATTTATTATTGTCCATCACGGTCACCGACATTTCCGGCCGCGGCTCATCGTTTTCCGAACCGAACTCCGCCCAGGTCGTCAGGAGGAATTTCGGCTGCAACGCCCGTGCGGTCGCGAGCGCCTCCCGCCACGGCTTCCCGTAGCTCGCCAGCGGCGGCGCGTCCGGCGTGGCGGGCGTCTCGTAGTGATAGCCTTGCCCCGCCGGCCAGTTGATGTCCCACGTGCGACCAAATCGATCGCGGCCCGTCGCCAGCGGCTGCACGGTAATCGCTTCCACCGCGGGCACGGCTCCCGCCGCTCCGGGCATCACGGTGGCAGCGGAGGGAAACGTCTCGTGATAACTCCAGAATTTCGCGTTGGCGTAGCTACCCGTCACGGAGCCCTCGGTAGTTGTCACGGTATACGTTCCACCAGTCAGGAAACGCCGCTGGCTGGGCAAATACGCGCCAACCCAGCGCACGGTGAACGCCTCGCTCAACGCCCGACCATCCGCGAGCCGCAGTTGGTTGAGCTTTCCCGCGGAGAGCTTGCCATCCGCGTCGTCCTGGCCACCCGCACCCACCCAGAGCAGCAGCAGCGGCT
>JANPIT010000290.1:0-4333 GCA_031425115.1 Opitutaceae bacterium
TTGCCGGACTTGATGACGCGCAGGAGATCGGCGGTAGCGGGCCAGTCGGTCGCGTGACGCATAAGCTGGGGTCGCACCTGCCCAAAGGCGGCGACGACCTCGCGGATCAATTCGGGTTTGGTGATCGCGATCTTGAGTTCGCCGGGCGTGCCCGCGGCGCTCGCGACCAAGCCCTCGATCTCGAACTCATTCGAGTAGACCATGAGGCGGATGAGAGACTGGGTATCGTCGGGGTCGCCGCCGATATCGGTCAGCACGAGCAACCGCGGACGATCTGTTGCGCACAGCGGTGCAGTGAAAAGGCAAAGGAGGAGCAGCAACCGTGACATGGGGGAGGAGGCACTGAAAATTTCGCTCCCAATTGAGGATCATCGCAACCTAGTTTGTGGCTGATGCCCCCGCGCTCGATCCGCACCCCGGACCGGAAAGTTGAAGTCGCCTGGTTCTCCGCCCTCTGCAACGAGGACTGCGAGTTCCTCGGCGTGAACGATGGACCGCTGCGCAGCAGCTTCGCCCATTGCAGCAGCATCGTGCAGCAGGCGGACGCCTTGGGTTTTCAAAACATCCTGCTGCCATCCGGTTGGGTCCCGGGCCAGGACGCGATCACGTTTGCCTCAGCGCTGGCGGTGAAGACGAAGCAGATCAATCAACTGGTGGCGCTGCGGATGGGCGAGGTGTGGCCGCCGATGCTGGCGCGCGCGATCGCGACGGTGGATCACCTCTCCGAGGGCCGGCTGACGCTGAACATCATTTCGTCCGACCTGCCCGGGTCGAAAGAATCGAACGAGGATCGCTACGCGCGGAGCAGCGAAGTCATCCAGATCTTGCAGAAACTCTGGGCGACCGACGGCCCGCTCGAGTGGAAAGGGCGCTTCTACAATTTCACGCTGCCGAACTGCGACGCTGCGAAACCGTATCAGCAAAATGGAGGCCCGCTGCTCTATTTCGGAGGCATTTCGCCGCTCGCGCAGGAATTGTGCGCCAAACATTGCGATGTTTTTCTGATGTGGCCGGAGACCGAGGACCGGCTGGCGGCGACGATGGACGGCATGAGCGCCCTCGCGGCGACGCACGGTCGAGTGATCGATTTCGGGCTGCGCATTCATGTGATCGTGCGCGAGACCGAGGCGCTCGCCCGCGCCGCGGCAAAGCGGCTCATCTCGAAACTGGATTTGGAGAAGGGCCGCGAGATCAAGGCGCGCTCGATGGATGCGCAGAGCGCCGGCGTGCTCCGTCAAGATGCGCTCCGCGCGAAGGCGGATCCGGATCTGTTCATCGAGGAGCGCATCTGGTCGGGCATCGGGCTCGCGCGCAGCGGGTGCGGCAGCGCGATCGTCGGTGATCCCGATCAAGTGCTCGCAAAACTAAATCGCTACATCGACATGGGCATGCGCGCCTTCATCCTTAGCGGTTACCCTCACCGCGACGAATGCGACCTTTTCGCGCAACACGTGCTGCCTCGACTGCCGCAGTGCAAACTCAACGAAGTCCAGCAGCGTCGCGTCGCCCATCCAGTGACGCCGCTGACGACCGGGCCGCGGAAGTGATGAACGTGGAAATAAATTTTGTCGGTGAGTGCGGGATGAAGGAGGTCTGCTGTGGCCATCGCGTGGTCACGCCTCGTGACTTCACTTCTTCCCGCCGCCGACGCCTCTAGAATCTCACATGTCTCGTTCACCCGTCCGCTTCGGTCTTGTCGGTTTTGGCGCCTGGGGTCAGCTGCACGCGCAGTCGATCGCGATGAACCCGGAAGCGCGGCTCGCTGCGATCACGGCGCCATCGCCGGCCTCGCGGGAGGCCGCGGCGAAGGCGTATCCCGACGCAAAGATTTTCGGCGACCACCGCGAAATGCTCGCGCAGGGAGGTCTCGACCTCGTCGACATCGTAACGCCCAGCCACACGCATCTCGAGATCGCGCGCGACGCGCTTAACGCGGGTTGTCATCTGCTGCTCGAGAAACCAATGGCGCTGCGCATCGAGGATTGCCGCGAGATCATCGCGCTGGCGGCGCAGCGTCGACTGCAGCTCGCAGTCGGTCACGAGCTGCGCTTGTCGGCGCAGTGGGGCGAGATCAAGCGCGTGATCGAGCGCGGCACAATCGGGGAGCCGCACTACGTCCTCGTCGAACTTTCCCGCAAGCCCTACCGCCAAGGCGCGTCGGGCTGGCGCTACGATCAGCAGCGTGTGGGCAGCTGGGTGCTGGAGGAGCCGATCCATTTCTTCGATCTGGCGCGCTGGTATCTCGAGGGTGCGGGAGATCCGGTGGAGCTTCACGCCTACGGCAAGTCGCGCGATCCGCAGCGAGCGGAGCTCTTCGACAATTTTTCGGCGATGTTCCGCTACGCGAATGGCGCTTACGCGGTGGTGTCGCAGACGCTCGCGGCCTTCGAGCATCACCAAACCGTGAAGGTCGCCGGCAGCAAGGGCGCCATGTGGGCGGGGTGGAGCGGCGCGCTCGATCGCACGCTTCAGCCCAGTTTTTTCCTGAAGATTTTCGACGGCGAGACGCTCCAGGAATTTCCTTTCGAGAAAAAAAGCGGCGAGGTGTTCGAGTTGCGCGAGGAGATCACGCGCTGCGTGCAGATGGTGCGGGGCGAGGCGCCGCCCGCCGCGACGGGCCGCGATGGATTATGGTCCGCGGGACTTTGTCTGCTCGCGGAGGAGTCGATCCGCCAGAAACGGCCCCTGCCGGTGGGGGAGATGTTGGCGGACTGATGGGGAATCGTGAAATCTGGCATCGGGCATCTGTCATCTGTGAATTTCAAACCATCGAGAGATACAGGAAGTCCGGAAATTCCCAGATGCCCGATTCTCGATTCTCGATTTCAAGATTTCTGATTCACCACGCACGATGACCACCAGTTCCCTCTCCAACCAGAAGTGGTATCACGGCGTCACGCGTTATCAGTGGCTCGTGCTGATCGTGGCGTCGCTCGGCTGGGTGTTTGACGCGTTCGAAGGACAAATCTATAACATCACGCGCGGCGACATGCTGCCGGATTTGCTGACGAGCGCCCATCCCGACGCGACACCCGCCGCAATCAAGGCCATGACCCAGGCCTGGGGTGAGCGCTTCCTCGGCATATTTCTGATCGGCGGCACGCTCGGCGGGTGGATTTTCAGCTCGATGGCGGACAAGTGGGGCCGGAAGCCGGTGATGGCTTTGACGATCTTGTTCTACAGCGTGTTTTCCGGTGCGACCGCGTTTGCGACGGAGCTCTGGCATGTCGGGGCGCTGCGCTTCCTGGTGGCGATGGGCGTCGGCGGGGAGTGGGCGGTGGGAGCGGCGCTCGTGGCGGAAGTGTTTCCTAAGCATGCCCGCGAGCGGGCTGGTGGTATTTTTCACGCGGCCAGCGTGGGCGGTATCTGGCTGGCAGCCGCCGCCGGGCTCGTGGTGGGCACCAACTGGCGTTGGGCTTATCTGGTCGGGATCCTGCCGGCGCTCCTCGTGCTTTGGGTGCGCGTAAGTATCAAGGAACCGGATTCGTGGAAAGAGGCGAAGGAGTCGAAGGGCGATCGCATGGGGAGTTTTTCGGAATTGCTCGGTGACCCGCGCTGGCGGTCGCGCGCGATCGGCGGGGCGCTTCTGGCGATGGTGGGCCTGGCGACATTTTGGGGCGTGGCGGTGGCGGGGCAGAACTTGGCCGAGGATCTTTTGCGCAAGCTCAACGCGCCGGCCGCGGAGATTTCCAACCGCGCGAAGATCGCGTTTGGTTTTATTCAGACGACCGGGGGTTTTCTCGGCCAGCTTTGCATGGGCCCGCTCTGCGCCCTGTGGGGCCGGCGCCGCACGTTTGCAGTCATGCACGTGGCGGCGTTTGTGATGACGCTCGTCGTGTGTTGGGTGCCCGGATACTTCGGGAGCTACGGGCTGCTGTTATGTCTGCTGCCGATTTTCGGGTTTTTCGCGCAAGGCATTCACTCAGGCTACGCGGTTTATTTTCCTGAACTCTTCCCGACGCATCTGCGGGCGACGGGCGCGGGTTTTTGTTTCAACACGGGTCGGATCCTGGCCGCGCCGGTGCTGATCTGGGGCTCCGCGTGGATGAAGGCGACCCTGCCTTTGCCACAAGCGATCTCGGTGCTCGGATCGCTTTTCCTCCTTGGGCTCGTCGTGTTGCTGTTTCTACCGGAAACGAAGGGGCGCGACCTGCCGGAGTAAACCTTCCGCCCGCCCGTCGCAGTGTAACGTATTACGTTACACTGTGACTCGTGCCGTGGCAGACGATCTGACGGGTGATACCGATGGCTCATCGATTTGGACTTTCCTGGGTAGCGTCGCGACCTCCGGGCGCGACCGGTTCGACGGGCACTCAGCGAGCGGCGCGCCCGG
>JANPIT010000291.1:0-2811 GCA_031425115.1 Opitutaceae bacterium
CGGCCGACGGCTCGACCACGATCTTCACGACTTCCCAGATCATCCGCATGGCGGCAATGATGGCGGCTTCGCTCACGGTCACGATATTGTCCACGTTGGCCTGAATGATCGGGAAGTTCGATTCGCCCACCGAGGTGCGAAGGCCGTCGGCGATGGTGTCGGCTTTGATGAGCGGCGTGCGGACACCCGCACGAAACGAGCGGGCGGCATCGTCGGCGCCGGCGGGCTCGGTGCCGATGATCTGCAGCGAGGGGCGCACGGCCTTGCCGGCGACCGCGGTCCCGCAGAGCAGTCCGCCGCCGCCGACGGGGCACAGCACCAGGTCGAGATCGCGCACATCTTCCATCAACTCGAGGACCGCGGTGCCCTGGCCGGCCATCACCAGCTCGTCCTCAAAAGGATGCACGAGCGTGGCGAGCGTGGTTTCAAGGATGCGCGCACAGGCTTCTTCGCGGGCGGCCTGCGTGGGTTCACAGAAGGTGATTTTGCCACCGTAGCCCTCGACGGCCCGGACTTTCGGTTTGGCGGAATTGGTCGGCATCACGATGTGGGCCGCGATGCCGCGGAGCTTCGCGGCGCGCGCGAGCGCGGCCGCGTGATTGCCGGACGAATGCGTCGCGACCCCACGCAGCGCCTCGACGTCCGCGATCGAAAACACGGCGTTGGTCGCGCCGCGGGCTTTGAATGCGCCGACCTTCTGCAGATTCTCGCACTTGAAGAAAAGCTTCCCGCCGCAGGCCGCGTTGAGCCGGGCGTTGGTCAGCACCGGCGTGCGATAAATGTAGGGGCGGATGCGTTCGTGCGCGGCGCGGATGGCGGCGAGATCGAGGGCCATGGATCGGCAGCTTGCACGGCGGCGGGACCACATGCAAACTCGCGCATGGTCAAAAAACTCCTCCACACCCGGATGCGCGTGAACGATATCGAGCGCACGGTGAAGTTCTACGAGCAGGCCCTGGAGCTCAAAGTGGCGCGGCGCAGTGTATCGCCGCGCGGCGCGCAGATTGTGTTTCTGGCCACGCCGAACAGCGACGAGGAGATCGAGATCTGCCAGCTGCCGAACAGCCCGAGCGTGCAAGTGCAGCCCGACCTGATGCACCTGGCGTTCGAGGTGGAGGACCTCGCGGCGTTCACGCGGAAATTGGAGGCGAAGGGTTTCAAACTGAGCGATGGCCCCACGCCCACGGGCAGCGGATCAACCATCGCGTTCATCGATGCCCCCGAGGGCTACGAAGTGGAATTGATCCAGCGCGCGAAGTAAGGCGGAGGTAATTCTGAAGTCAGGAAGCCAGGAATCGGAAAATTCGGAGCCGGGACTAGCGCGGAGTCAGCCAAAGGCGGAGAAAGTCCGTATCGACGCAATCGGAGAGAACCACCAATTACACGAAACACACGAAATGGAGACGTTTTCCGACAGAGAAGGACGATCGGATGGTGAGTGGCACCCCGAGGATCGAATCGAGAATTCTCCCTCTGGTTTTCGTGTATTTCGTGTGTTTCGTGGTGATCACTTCTGAATTCCTAGGGCTTAGACCGGCCCGTTTCCTGGCTTCCTGGCTTCTGAATTCTCCGTCCGGCTCTGTTTCTTGAACGCGCGTTCCCACGCGAAGAGATACTGCTGCGCGAGACCGGCGAGCGGGCCGAAGTGGGCGCGGCCGAATTGCGTGAGCTGCGGCGGCCGCCAGCCTTCGAGTCCGTAGCGCAGCGCGAGCGTTTTCAAGATCCAGACGTCCACGGGAAACGCCTCGAGCCGGCCCGCACCGAAGAGCAGCACGCAGTCGGCGACTTTTTCTCCGACGCCCGGCAGCGAGCAGAGGCGTTCCTTCGCGGTGGCGTAGGGCAGTGTTTGCGTTTCCTCGAGCCAGCCCGGATGAGCGGCCAGGAAGCGCGCCGTCTCTGCGATGTAGCGCGCGCGAAAACCCAGCAGACACGCGCGCAGCTCGCTCTCTGGAATCAGCGCGAGCTCGGGCCACGTCGGGAGCCGGTAGAGGGTTGGGGTGGGTGGTCCGTCCTTTTGTGAGTCATTCTCGCTGCACAGCCGTGCGCCGTGTCGCTGCGCGAGCAGGGCGAGCATCTGCTTGATCTGCACGATCTGCTTCGTGGCGCTGCAGAGAAAGCCGAGGAGGGTTTCGCCGAAGGGCTGACGCAGGATCTGCAGGCCGGGAAACGAGGCGAGGCAGCGCTCCAGATGCGGGTCGCTGCGCCAGGGCAGCGTGTCGGTGAGCGCCGCGAAATTTCGCTCCACGGCGAAATAGGTCGCGAGTGCGGTGTCTGTGCCGCGGGCGAGATGGGCCGGTGCGCTCCACTCGATACGCTGGTGGTCGTTGAGGCGGAGCCGCACCACGCGGTCGCTCCAGACACCGAGCCAGGTGTCGTCGGGCTGCCGGTTCCACCGGAAGGCCTGGCCGCCGTCGAGGGTTTCGGCGAGCACGTCCGCACTGAACGTGGGCAGGCCGGCCAGCGGTGCCCACGCGCTCCACGCGCTTACTTCGCCGGCTTTTCCCACAGGAAGCTCTTGTGTTCCGACAACACGCGCCCGTCGGCCGTCAGGAGGGCGATTTTCCAGGCCACGGGATTTCCTTCCTTGCCCATCGCCCAATCCGTGCCGGTGAGGCCGAGTTGGAAGATGGCCTCCTTGCCCGGGATGTCGGTGGAAAACGAATACACCTTGGGTTCCGGCGTTTCGGGTCGGATCACGCTCAGTTCAAATTTCGCGCCGGGCACGGCGGCGGGGGCTTTCAAGCGCACGAGAAAATAATAGCCCGCGCGCTCGGCGGCCTGGGTGCGGAGGACGATCTCGCGGCCGGTGTT
>JANPIT010000292.1:0-5464 GCA_031425115.1 Opitutaceae bacterium
TTCAACATCTCCGGCTCCGGCTCGCCCACGCTCACCCCGCCGACCGCGTATCCAGGAAAGTCCAACGCCGCCAATCCCTCCGCCGCCTCGCGCCGGAGATCCTCGAACGTCGAGCCCTGCGCGATGGCGAACACATGGTGCCCCGCAGCGAGAAACCCGTTGTCGGTGGCGATCTGCTTGCACTGTTGCGCCCAGCGGTGGCTGCGCGCCACGGCCTTCGCCACCGCCTCGCGTTCCGCCGGCCAGGGCGGACACTCGTCCAGCACCATCGCGATGTCGCTCCCGAGATTCTGCTGAATCGTCATGACCTCACGCGGCCCGAGAAAAAGTTTTGCACCGTCGAGATGCGAGGAGAACGCCACCCCGTCGTCGCGGATGTCGCGCAGCTTCGCCAACGAGAAAACCTGAAAGCCACCGCTGTCCGTCAGGATCGGACCATCCCAGCCCATGAATTTGTGCAACCCGCCCAACTCGCGCACTAGCTCGCTGCCCGGTCGCAGGTTGAGGTGATACGTGTTTCCCAAAATAATCTGTGAGCCGATGTCCCGCAAATGCTGCGGCGTCACTGACTTCACCGTGCCCTGCGTGCCCACGGGCATGAAGATCGGCGTCTCAATCACCCCATGGCGCGTGCGCAACCGGCCGCGCCGCGCCGCTGTCGCCGTGTCGGTTTGCAAAAGCTGAAAGTGATCAGGCATTCCCCGCATCGTCACCCTGAGCGCAGGGAAGAATCCAGCCCGTTATCCGGCACCCGTCCCCAATCGCGGTTCGCCAAAACCGCAGCACTGCGTCCGTTCCGTTTCCGCGCCTCGATCACAGCATCGGTGTAGAATCCCCGCTGCGCTGTGCTGGCTGCCAGGGCCGCCGAATCGCCCCGACGCTTGACCCTGCTCTCAAACCGCGAGCTAGTGTCCGGCATCCACGTGCTGCTCGTCATCGACAACTACGACTCGTTCACCTTCAACCTCGTCCAATATTTTGGGCAGTTGGGCGTCACGCAGCGCGTGTTTCGCAACAACGAGATCACCCCCGCCGAGGCGCTCGCGTTGAATCCCGATCGCGTGCTCCTTTCTCCCGGTCCCTGTTCCCCGCGCGAGGCCGGCGTCACCCTCGGCATCATCAATGCTTTCGCCGGCAAGAAGCCCATCTTCGGCGTGTGCCTTGGCCACCAGTCGATCGGCCACTACTTTGGCGGCAACGTCATCCGCGCCTCCCGGCTGATGCACGGCAAGACTTCGCCCATCCAACATAAAGACACGGACGTCTTCCAAGGCATGCCGCAGAATTTCGCCGCGACGCGCTACCATTCGCTGCTCGTGGAGCGGTCCACGTTTCCCGCGGAGTTGGAAATCACCGCTGAGACCGCCGAGGGCGAGGTCATGGGCCTCCGCCACAAATCACTGCCGATCTGGGGCGTGCAATTTCATCCCGAGTCGATTGCGACCGAAGGCGGGATGAAGATTTTGCAGAACTTTTTGGCGCTGAATTAGTCTTCCTGCGCATGCGCTGCCCCAAGTGCACCTCCATCGAGGACAAGGTGATCGACTCCCGCATCAGCAAGGAGGGCTCGACCATCCGCCGGCGGCGTGAATGCCTGGAATGCAGCCACCGCTACAGCACCACGGAGATGCTGGTCCGCGACGGCGTCGTCGTGATCAAGCGCGACGGCCGACGCGAGGACTTCGATCGCGAGAAACTCGTCCGCGCCGTGCGCGCCGCGTGTCACAAACGCCCCGTCGACGCCGAGCAGATCGCGATGCTGATCGAGGACGTGATGGACGCGCTCGAAGCAACGTTCGAAAAGGAAATCCCTTCGCGCGCCATCGGCGAAGGCGTGATGCAGCGGCTTCGCACGGTCGACCAAGTCGCCTACGTCCGCTTCGCCAGCGTGTATAAGGAATTCCGAGACGTGGCGGAATTCGTCGACGAGATTAGCACGCTCGGAAAGCCAAAGACAGGAACCACTAATCCACACTGATGAACAGAAATGGCGGGAATGAATTCCTGAAAATTCCCCGTCATTAGTGTGAATTAGTGGTTTCACATTGCCTGATGCCCGCCCGCTCCACCGACGACCTCCGCCGGCTGCACTTCATCAACGCGCTCTTCGCGCACACCACCGGGCAGGACCTCTACCTGGCGGAGCAGATCAAGTCGGCGATCGCGTTCAGCCTCGCCGAATTCGAGACGAAGATCGCCGAGCATCCCGCGGCCGCGAAGACCTATGACGCGATGTTCAACGCCGCCGCCGCGCAGCTCCTCGCGCGGGTGTTCGCCGGCGAGCCGCAGCATGGATTTTACCACTGGGATGCCTCGCTCACGCTCGCCGCGGCCACGCCGCTTTTCACCCGCGCCGAGGTGATGACGGGCCTCAAAAAACTCGCGCCCTACCGCGACTCCACCCTGCTCATCACCAATCTCCGCCCCGCCCTGATCCCGCCCACCCGCCGCGCAACCCCTCGCCGCCAACGCGATTACGACGAGGCCCTCGCCTTCATCCGCGAACTCGCCGCCGCCCGCACCGTCCGCGGCTCCAACCTGCAGTTGTTGTTTTTGTAGGAGCGATTAATTCAGAAACCAGAAAGCCAGAAACAGACCCCTCTACTTCCTGGTTTCCTGGCTTCTGAATTCACCATCCCCATGTCGAAAACCATCTTCCAACGCATCATCGACCGCGAGATCCCCGCCAAGATCGAGCACGAGGACGAGCGCTGCGTCGTCCTCCACGACATCCAACCGCAGGCGCCTGTTCATTTGTTGATCGTCCCGAAAAAGGTCATTCCGCGTGTCGGCGAAGCATCCCCGGCCGATGAAGCCGTGCTCGGCCACCTGCTGCTCGTCGCCGGCGAAGTCGCCAAAAAACTCCAGCTCGCCCAAGGGTTCCGGCTCGTGATCAACCACGGGCCCCACGCCTGCGAGTCGGTGCCTCATCTTCATATCCACCTGCTCGCGAAGCGGCAAATGACGTGGCCACCGGGCTGAACAACGAGAAAATCCTCGCGGCTCGCCCCGGGCCGCCCTAAACCGCGGACAGCTTCATGCGCACGCTCCATCACGCCGGGAAAAACTTTGCCGACGACCTCGCTGCTTTCTGCCGCGGCGCAATCGTGTCCAAAGAGATCTCCGACTCGGTCGCCGCCATCCTCGCCGATGTCCGTGGCCGCGGCGACGAAGCAATCGCCTACTACGCGGCTAAATTCGACGGCGCGAAGCTGCGCGCGCGCGACTTCCGCGTTCCAGCGAACGACCTCGCCGCGGCCGCCAAACGTCTCCCGGCGGCCGATCTTCGTGCGCTGCAAGCCGCCCGCGAAAACATCGTCGCTTTCAACAAACGCGGCCTGCCCGAGGCGTGGACCGCCAAGAACAAACACGGCGGTCTCGTGGGTGAGAAGTTTGACCCCATCCGGCGCGTCGGGCTCTACATTCCCGGCGGCGAAGTTCCGCTGGTGTCGACGGTGCTGATGACGGTCACGCTCGCCAAAATCGCCGGCTGTCCCGAGGTCGTCGTCTTCACGCCGTCGAACTCCGATGGCAAAGTGGCCGACGCCATGCTCGCCGCCCTGCACCTGCTCGGTATCGAGGAAGTTTACCGCGTCGGCGGCGTGCAGGCGATTGGGGCGATGGCGTATGGCACGACGACCCTACAGGCCGTCGACAAAATTTTCGGCCCCGGTAACGCCTACGTCTGCGAGGCGAAACGCCAGGTTTTCGGCACCGTTGGCGTCGATTCACTCCCTGGTCCGAGTGAGGTGATGATCATCGCGGATGAGACCGCAAAAATTCCATTCGTGGCAGCCGATCTCCTCGCACAAGCCGAGCATGGCTCCGGCCGCGAGAAGATCTACCTCATCGCGACCTCGGCCGCGATCATCACCGCCGTTGCCTCCGAGATTCGCACGCAACTCCAACTCATCTCGCGTTCGGAAAAAACGCAGCGCGTGCTCGAGCAGGGTTTCCTCGCGATCGAAGTCCAGACCCTACCACAAGCCGCGGGCATCGCCAACTATGTCGCCCCCGAACATCTCGAGCTGATGGTCGAGGACGCGGCCGCGAAGAAACTCACGTCCGCGATCACCACTGCCGGCGCCATTATGATTGGTAACCACACGCCGACAGCCCTCGGCGATTTTGTGGCGGGCCCGAGCCATGTCCTCCCGACGGGTCGCGCGGGTCGTTTCTTCAGTGGCCTGCGTGTCGCCGATTTCATGCGGCGCACGAGTATCATCCACTACGATCGCCCTAGCGTGCGCAAAGCCGGGCCCGTCCTCGCCGCGTTGGCCGCGATGGAAAAACTCGATGCCCACGGTCGCTCGGTGCGCATTCGGACAGTTTAACGTCTGCTGCGGGTGATAGTGCGTATGGCCTGATGTGCTCAGCGCGGGTGTAGTCCTGCTGCATTGTCGCCCCGAGGGCACAGCAAGTCTGCGCCCCCACACTGGACCGCGCTAAAACGCCATTGCGAGCACTCGGCTCCCTCCGACAGCCTCGGGCCACCATGCTTCGTTTCCGCCTCTCCCGCGGGTTCGCGTTTGTTTTGTTTTGCGGCGCCACCATCGCCTTTGCCCAGACCGCACCCCGCCCGCTCACCCACGGGGACTTCGACAGTTGGCGCAGCATCGCGACGCCCCAACTCTCCCCCGATGGCCGCTGGCTCGCTTACTCATTCATGCCGCAGGACGGCGACGGCGACCTGATCGTGCGCGAGGTGGTCAGCGGTCGTGAGCAGCGCGTGCCCGTCGGCGCGCTCCCGATTCCCGTCGCCGCTCCCACCGAGGAGAATGCCAATCCCGAGGCGCCCCCGCCCGTCCGCAACATCCGGATCGCCTTCACCAGCGACAACCGCTTCGCCGTCGCCTCCACGCACCCGGCAAAAAGCGAGGTCGCGCTCGCCCGCAAAGCAAAAAAGAAACCCGACGAAATGCCACGCGGCGGACTGGTCATCGTCGATCTCTCCAACGGCGACGTCGCGCGCGTCGCCGACGTGAAAAGTTTCCAACTGCCCGCGAAAGGCGGCGGTTGGCTCGCCTATTTGCGCGAACCGAAACCAGAAGACCGCAAACCCGATGTCACAGCGAGCGCACCAACAACGACCGAGGCGAAAGAGCCCAACGCGCCGGATGCGTCGGACTTCGAGGACGCCGAGCACGCTGCCGACACCGACGATCAAGCCGCCGCCGCCACCTCCACTGCCGCCGGATCTCGCGGCGGTCGTCCCGGCTCCGCTAACGCCACCACGTCCGCATCCACCGAGCGCGCCTTCGGCAGCGACCTCGTGCTCCGCGAGCTGGCGACCGCGGCGGAGCGCACGTTTCCCGCCGTCACCGATTATTCGCTCGCCCGCGACGGACGCGCGCTCCTCTACACCGTTTCCTCCCGCACGGCAGAATCGAACGGCGTCTATCTCGTGACGCCCGGCGACGCCGCCGCGCCGGTTGGCCTGTTGTCAGGCCGGGGCCGATACAGC
>JANPIT010000293.1:0-2012 GCA_031425115.1 Opitutaceae bacterium
CGCGAGGCCCACGCCGATTTTTTCCGGGCCTGCGCTGCTCTCCAAGCGATCGAACACCCCGAAAATTTCCTCCGCATGTTGAGCATCGAAGCCGATGCCATTGTCGCGCACGTAGAGAATGTCCTCATCGGGATGCTCGACGGCGCCCACCTCGACTTTGCGCTCCGCCTGACCGCTCGTGAACTTGACCGCATTCTCGAGGAGGTGACGAAATGCGATTTGCAAGAGTTTGGGGTCGCCCTGCACGACCGGCAGGGGGTGGACGGTCCAAGTGAGCGGTGATTGACCAAACTCCGGCAGCAAGTCGGCGTGAATCGCCGAGCACAACGCACTCGTTGCGACGGGTTCATAGCGCAGGGGCACCCGTCCTACCCGGGTGAATACAAGCAAGTGATCTACCAGGCTGGAAGCGCGGGCGGCGTGCCGCAGCATCTTCTCGATCCAGGCGCGCGGTTCGGGGGCGATCCGGTCAGGCGGCTCCTCATGCAGCAGGCGGGCAAAGCTGATCACGCGGAGCAGCGGGCCGCGGAGATCGTGGGAGATGGAATAGGAAAAATTTTCCAGCTCCTGTAGCACGCGCCGGAGTTCGATGTTGCTCTGCTCGAGCTTGCCGGCGTGACGCAGCGCGACTTCGACAATCGCGTGGCGCAGCTCGGTCGCGGCTTCGAGATGGCGGGCTGCCCAAGGCAACGATCGACCGCGCACCGTTTCCCGCCAGATTTCGAAGCTGTGGCGCGGATGCAGTTGCGCACCGGCGACCACCACCGCCTTGGTGGGATCGCCGCCCCATTTGACCGTTTGGATGACTTCAGGGCGAAACCACAGCAGGTAACTTCTGCGCTCGGCTGAAATGGCCGCCGCTAAAATTCCCGCCGCGCCTGCGCCGCACTCGTGGGCCTGTGGGTAGTGCGCCGCCAGTTGGTCGATGCTCGTCACGGGCTCCTTGGAATGCGTGGCCAACCAGGCAACGAGGGCGCGAATCGCCGGTTCACTGGGCGCATTTCCCACCACGACGCAGCGCTCGTGGTCGACGATTGCGGCTCCGTGTGAAGCCGTGAGTTCGAGCAAGGCACTGCCTGCGCCCGCGAGCCCGCGAATGAAATCTGGCACCTTGCTGATCTCCTCGAGGAGCCGTGCGACTCTCGCCCGGCCGCGCGATTGCTCTTCGAACGCCTGGGTGTGCTCGCGGGTCGAAAGCTGGAGGGAAAATACCTGGAGGAGCATGCTGCAAACGCTGCGGACCTCAAACGGCACCGTTCGCGGCTCCAGGCTGTGGCAGGAAATCAGCCCCCAGAGTTCGCTGTTTCGGCTGATCGATACCGACATGGACGAGCGGGTGCCCATGTTGCGCATGTAAGCGCGGTGCACGGGCGACACGCTGCGCAACACGGAGAAACTCAGGTCGAGTGGCGTGTTCGCGGCCGGACCGGGAGCCGCGTGGATCGGCACCGGCGTGTAATCGCAATCCGGGATCAGACGCTGCGGATTCAGCCGGTAAAGCTCTCGGGCCTGCCGCGGAATATCGGAAGCGGGGAAACGCAAATCGAGATAGGAGGGGAGCACCGCGTTTCGGCTTTCGGCCAGGACGGTGCCATTCCAAGCGGGATCGAAACCATAAAGCAGAACGCGATCGAATCCTGTCACCCGTCTGATCTCCTCGACGATGATATGGCGCAGCTCCGGGATATCGCGCGCGCTCTCCATTCTGGCCACCAAGAGCCCCACTTCGTAGTGGAGGTTGCGGGAGGAAGCGGACGGGAGGCTGCCCGCCCACTCGCCTTCAATAATGATCGTGCCCCCGTGGCGATGAATGATGATATCGCAGTCGCGCGCCACGCCGTTGCTTCCGGGCAGCGACCAGCGCCGAAAATAAATGGCGCGATCCGCAGCCGCGCGATCGTGCCAAGCGGCGTGGAACACGTCGTCCCATTCTCTCCCGAGCGTTTCGCCGAGTGGAGCGCCCAGCAGATCGTCCGGCCCGCGGCCGAGGAAGGAACCGACGTTCCCGCTCA
>JANPIT010000294.1:0-7257 GCA_031425115.1 Opitutaceae bacterium
CCCCCTCAAACGCGCGCGCGCCAAACCTCCCGATCTCATCACGCCGGCCGCGTCGGAAACCCCCGACGCCCGGCTCGCCATGGCACCGGCCGGACTTGCGGCCAACGACTCGATGATGCGTTACAGCAAGATCGCGGCGCCGTTCGACGGCGTCGTGACCATGCGCTACGTGGACGCGGGAGCGTTCGTGCCCGCGGCGACCGCCAGCTCCAATCCGACCGCGGCAGCGATCGTGACGGTGATGGATTATTCGACGGTCCGCGTGCGCATCGCTGTGCCCGAGATCGAGTCTTCGCGCGTGCAGGTCGGTCAGCCGGTCGTCGTCACGACCGATTCGCTCGCCGGTAAAACTTTTCGCGGCACGGTCACGCGCCATTCCGGCGCGCTCGATGAAGCAACGCGCTCATTGCTCGTTGAGGCCGATTTGCCGAATGCAGATGGCACGCTCCGCCCTGGAATGTATGTGATGGCGAAGATCGGCGTCGAGAAACACGCCGACGCGCTGCTCGTTCCCGCCGCGGCGCTCGTGCGCGAAAAAGCCGCCGGTTTCCTCTTCACGTTCGCCGACGGCAAAGCGACGCGCGTGCCCGTGAAGTATGGCTTCAACGACGGCACGAGCGTCGAAATTCTCGACGGCATCCCGGAAGGCGCACGCGTGATCATACCGGGCAAGATCTCGCTCGTGTCCGGCCAGGCCGTCACGGCAACGGAGGCGAAATGAGTTTCATGCACCGCGCAATTTTACCCGGTCCGGGATTCCGCGCCTGGGCGCTGTGCATGGTCGGCTACCTCGCGAGCGCCCATTTGCTGGCCCAAGCGCCCGCGGGCGCGCCCAACACCATCGACCTTCCCACCGCCCTCAAATTGGCAGGGGCAAAGAACCTGGATGTGGAGATCGCGCGCGAGAAAGTGAACGAAGCTCGGGCGGCGCACGATTCCGCGCGCGCGCGTTTTTTTCCGTGGATATCGCCGGGGGTCACGTTCCGAAAGCACGACGATAATATTCAGAACGTCGAAGGCCGCATCCTCGACGTGGACAAGAAGTCCCTCGCGGCGGCCGTGGTGATCAACGCCCAGATCGATTTGGGTGAAACGTATTATCAGAATCTCGTGGCGCGGCAGGTGGTGCGCGCCCACGAAGCGGCGCTGGCGGGTCGGCAACGGGAGGCGTCCTTTCGCGCGGCCGCGGCCTACTTCGATCTTGCCCGCGCACGCGCTGGCGTCATCGCCGCGGAGGAAGCAGCCCGGATCACAGGCCGGCATGCGGAGCAGATCGCCGTCACGACCGAAGCCGGCATCACGTTTATGGGCGATGCCGCGCGGGTTCGCGGGGCGCGCGAGCGCGCTGAGTTGACGCTCGTGCGCGTGCGCGCCGATCAACGCATCGCGGCAGCTCGCCTCGCCGAAATCCTCCGGCTCGATCCGGCGGTTGAACTGACACCGGTGGATTCCGATTTGGCGCCGATGTCGCTCGGTGCGCCGACCGACGATCTGGGCGCTCTGATTTCTCGCGCGCTCGCCGTTCGTCCGGAGCTGGACGAAGCCGCCGCACGACTCGAGGCGGCCCGCGCGCAGCATCGTGGGGCTTCGAAGGCGCCGTTGATTCCGACCATCGGGGCGCAAGCATCGTTGGGCGGTTTGGGTGGCGGCCCGTCGGGCTCAACTTGGACGCGCGACTACGACTACAGTGGCGACTATTCTCTCGGTGTAAGCTGGCGAGTTGGCCCGGGTGGGCTCTTCGACCACAATCGTGAGCGCGAGACGGCAGCGCGGGAGCGTCAGGTCGGATTTGAGCAGGAAAAAGTGCGCGATTTTATCCGCCGCCAAGTAGTGGAACAGCACACCCGGCTCGCGTCCTTCACCGCTCAGGTCGAACTGGCACGCAAGACGCTCGATGCCGCAGACCAAGCCGCGAAGCTCTCGCGTCAACGTCGTGAGACCGGTGTCGGTGCCGCCTTGGAAGATTTGCTGGCAGAGGAAGAACTCGCCCGCGCCCGCCGCGATTATCTGGCGACAATCGCCGACTATAACCTGGCGCAATACGCGCTGAAATTTGCGGTCGGTAGCTAAATCGTCCTCCGCGTCACACGTCTGAAGATTAAGCGGTAGCGCGAGCCACACCTGCGGCTCCCTCCATTCCCGGGATGCGCGGCCGCGCCAAAGTGATGGAGGGGAGATTTGTTTGGCGGCTGATGCTCTTCGAGCGTTCGCTTAAAAACGCGTTCCAGCTCGGAGAAACGCCTTAAGCCGCGGCCCGCGCACCGTCGACTACGCTCCCGGCAGCCCAGACACCTGCGCCGCGTCTCCCTTTGCCTGCTCGAAGCGCGCGCCTAACTTTCCCGTGCTATCCGTCTGCAACTGCCGTCCGCTCAAATCGACTTCGGGCGTTTCACACGTCATCCAATATTTGTGCAGAATATCCAAATGCTCGCGGAGCTTGGCCATCGAAAGCGGCTTCACATGAAAGGAGCTGGCGCCGAGCATGTATGACTTCTTGATGTCGTCTAAATCCGAAGACGAGCTGAAGACCACCGTCGGTATAATCGCCCACTCCGGATTACCCTTCAGATGCTGCAGCACGGCGAAACCATCCGCCAACGGCATCTTCAGATCTGTCATCACAAAGGTGGGATACTCGTAGGTTTTTCGATCGGCGTATTTTCCAATCCCCATCATATAGGCGATAGCCTCCGCCCCGTTCTGCACTTGATGGATGGGACTAGTGACACCGTTCTGTCGAAACGCCCGCTCGACGAACGTGAGGAAGGTCGTGTCGTCATCGACGAGCAAAATCGTGGCGTTATACTTTTTCATGGGAGGACAGTGGGGTTCACAATCTGCCCTGAGTAGGTGGCATGCGGATTAGATCGACCCAGCAACTCCCCCACGGTTCGACCTAGCGGTGACCTCCGCCCCAGCGCCGGTGGCTCAAGTCGTGGTTGCATAGTCCGTTGCCGGAAGCGTGAAATAAAAAGTCGCCCCCTTCTGGGGCGCAGCTTCCGCCCAAACCTTGCCGCCCTGGCGTTGAATAATCCGTCGGACGGTCGCCAGCCCGATTCCGGTGCCGGGAAAATCTGCCTCGGCATGCAGGCGCTCAAATGTGTCGAACAGCTTCCGGCCCGTCTTCATCTCGAACCCAGCACCGTTGTCGCGCACGAAATAAACATGCCGATCGGTTTCGCGCCGCATCCCAAATTCGATTCGGGCGGCCGCGGTCTTGCCGGTAAATTTCCACGCATTATCGAGTAGGTTCTGGAGCACTACGCGGAGCAACGCAGGGTCGCCTTGCACGCTCACGCCGGGTTCGATGATGACGTCGCAGCCGCGGCCAGGATGAGTCCGCTTCAGTTCAGTGATGATCTCGTGCGCTTGCGCACTCAAATCCACCAGTTCCAGGCGTAGCGGGTTTCGTGAGAGACGCGCGAGCATCAGCATGCCCTCGATCACTTCGTTCATCCGCCCACTCGCTGCCCGGACGCGCCGGAGATAACCTTTACCTTCCTCTTCCAGTTTATCCGCGAATTCATCCAGGACCAGGCGGCTGAACGAATCGATACTCCGCAGCGGGGCCCGCAGATCGTGCGCGATCGAATAACAAAAGCCCTCCATCTCGTGGTTCGCCGCCGACAGCTCATGCGTCCGCTCCGCGACTTTCCCCTCCAGTTCGACATTGTGCGCCTGCAAAGCCTCTGCGGTCGCGCTCAGACGTTCAGCGGCGTCCGCGATCGCCTGCGCTTTCAATTGCGCGGAGATATCGCGAAAATAGCAGACGACTCCAGGTATCCCCTCGGGCAGCACGATGCGGTTGATCTGCCACTCGTAGGATTCCGCGATGTCACGATCGCGACGATGGGCCGAGAAGCCGGCGAGGAAATCGGGTTTGCCCGTCTCCAGCGTGCGGCGAAACCGGAGCAAAATATCGTCGACGGTCTCGGGCTGCCACAGGACGCGAAGCACCGCTTCAAACTCGCGCCCAATCAGGTCGGGAATCGGTCCAAAGACCGCCACCGCGATGGGATTGGCCTGACGGATATGAAATTCCGAATCGATGAGAAATATTCCCATCGGCGCCTTGTTCAAAAGCGTTTCATATTGGTCCGTGCGGTGCAGCAACACGTCCTTCGCCGCTCTGCGAATGCGCGCCTGGCGCAGGTGGGTCTGCACCCGCGCCGTCAGCTCGTGCGCCGAGAATGGCTTGATCAAATAGTCGTCGGCGCCCGCGTTGAGCCCTTCCACGCTCGCCTCAATCCCGGCCCGCGCCGAGAGCACGATGACCGGAATTTCCTTCAAGGCCGGATCAGCCCGCAATTCCTTCAAGAGCCCAAAGCCGTCCCGCACCGGCATCATGACATCGGTCAGCACGAGTTCCGGTGGACGCGCTTTCGCCGCAATCAGTGCTTCGGCGCCATCGTTGACGCACTCCACGGTCCAATAACGGCTCAGCAGGTGCACCAGATATTCCCGCATGTCGGCATTGTCATCGGCGAGGAGGATGCGCGCTCCCTGCGTTTCCGAGAGCTCGAACGACTCGCGCGCGGCGGCGCGGTCCGATTCCGGTTGCGGCCCTCCCGGAATCCAGCGCAGCGCTTCCTCGACGTAAGCTCGGGCATCCACGGACGCAGGCGCTGACGCGCTCGCGACCTTTATCTTCGCGGCAGGCAGGTGGGCGAAGCCGGCGCGGATAAACACCGTAAACGTCGTGCCGATCCCGGGCTGGCTCTCGGCCTCGATGGTGCCGAGGTGCAACTTCACCAGCTCCTGCACCAACGAAAGACCTATGCCCGATCCTTCATGCGTGCGCGCCTTCGCACTTTCCACCCGGTGGAATCGCTCGAAGAGCCGGGGCATTTCCCGCTCCGAGATTCCCACGCCGGTATCCCGCACGCGGAGTTTGACGCCGCCCACACTGCGGCCAAGCGAGACCTCTATTCCGCCTGCAAAGGTGAATTTGAACGCGTTGGAGAGCAGGTTGAGCACGATCTTCTCCCACATATCCCGGTCCACGTAGAAGTCGTCGGCGAGGCTGTCGCAATTGACCGTGTAGGTGAGCCCTGATTTTTCCACGACGGACCGGAAGGCGCTCGCCAGATCGCGGGTCAACGCGGCGAGGTCGACGCGCTCATACGAAACTTGAATGCGTTCCGCCTCGATGCGCGAGAAATCGAGGAGGGTATTGACGAGCTTATATAGTCGCAGGGCGTTGCGATGGAGTAACACGATCTGCTCTCGCTGGGGCGCGGTCAGCTCCCCTTGCGCTCCGCCTAAAATATCTTCGGCCGGGCCCAACATCAGCATCAACGGCGTGCGGAACTCGTGGCTCACATTGCTGAAGAAGGTTGTCTTCGCGCGGTCGAGTTCCGCCCGCATCTCCGCTCGACGCCGTTCCTCCTGGTAAGCCGCCGCGTTCCGCAGGCCGGTGGTGATCTGCGCCGCCGCGAGTTCGAAGAACCCGAGATAGCGCTGCTCCATGGCCCGATGCGGGCTGCCACCTATAATCAAAACGCCGTAGGCGTGGGGTTGGCCCGGCGAAGTCAGCGGCAACGCCACTGCGACCGTCGGCTGCTCCGTCCATTTGCCGGTCGGCAGCTTTCCGAAACGTCCGGCCAAATTTTCGATCACCTGGGTGCGACGCTCTCGCACGACGGCGGCCAGCGGCCAACTGGTGGACGCATCTTCACCGAGAGTCACGCTCCGCGGCGCCGCCGGATGGTCCGCTGCATCGAAACCACAAGCGCCCGCCAGGCGACCCATCTGCCCCGACTCATCCACGAGATAAAGCAGGGCGAAGGGGACGTCGTGCACGTTCTCCTTGAGACTCTCCGCTGCGGCCCGACAAACATCGTCCGCGGTCAGCGCTTTCGCCACGCTCGCGGCCAAATCACGCAGCGTGCGGAACTGCCGGTCGCCGTAGGCCTGCGTGGTTATCTCATCCGCGGTGCAATGCACTCCGCCCATTCCGGTCGGCGACGTTTCGTCGGGGAGCGGGCTGTAGGCGACATGGAAATGGCATTCCTCGAAGAACCCATTGCGGTCGATGAGCAGTTCCAAGTCATCGCTCCAACTGGCGGGCTTCCCGTGATACGAGCCTTCGATCATGGGACCCACGACGTTCCAGATCTCTGCCCAGCATTCGGGCCCGGACATCCCGAACGACTGGGGATGCTTCGCCCCGCAGACGGGGCGGAAAGCATCGTTATAAATCTGCACGAATTTGGGCCCCCACCACACCAGCATCGGAAACCCGCTGCGCAGAACGAGTCCGACGGTCACCCGCAACTCGCGCGACCACCCGGCGCTCGGCCCGAGTGGCGTTTGAGCCCAGTCGATTGACCGTAAGAGTGCGCCCATCTCGCCTCCTTCCGCCAGGGAGGCCCCAAAATTTGGACTCAACCTACTCTCTTCAGGGGCTCGCGCATCAATTAATCCTCTCACAAACCATGATGGTAAGCTAATCGCACACTCCCGTTCCGGATCCTCGTAATTCATCTTCCAGTCCGCTCCAGCCTCGTCTCCCCAGGCGCGCTGCGGGATCGGCATATCCGCACCCCGGCACTCGTCCGACCCCGCCTCCGGGTGTTGTTCTATAAACGGCAGGGGGGCTACACCCCATATCCGATCCAGACGACGGGTGGCATATTCAGGTTAACCAGCGTCCGCGACCTAATCTCCACCTACGGAGACTGGTTGCGAACGAATCGCCGCGCATCCGAGCTTCCAACTGAAATTGTCCCGCCTCTACCCTTTGGTCGTCCCAAGGCCGGGGGATTAATATTCGTTTCCATCAAAGGATTCGGAACTGGAGTCCGCTCAAGGGCTGCCGCGAAAGCTTTTTCGTCGGCTCCGGCCGCGACCTCCATCAGTAGCGGGCATATCTGAGTTTTAATTCCTATGAAGAGTCCCATCGTCCGGAAGAAACTACCTGCGGTCAGCGCGCCTGAAAAGATGCCCACCGGCATCATGGGTCTCGATGAGATCACCCGCGGTGGACTGCCCCGGGACCGCAACACGGTATTGATTGGCGGGCCCGGTTGCGGCAAGACGGTGCTGGCGCTGCAGATTTTGGTGAATGGCGCGCGTCGTTACCGGGAGCCTGGTATCTTCGTCGCCTTCGAGGAAAATACCCACCAGATCGTCAATAACGCGACGACGTTTGGCTGGAACCTGCATGAACTGCAGCAGAAAAGCCTCTGTTTCGTGGACGCCCGGATCGGACCGGAAAACATCACCGCGGGTGATTTTGATCTCGAGGGTTTTCTC